>SPBP01000104.1 GCA_004525935.1 Lentisphaerales bacterium
CGCCGGATCAACAGCTCAACGCAATCCGCCGATATATTTCCGCTGCCGCCTATGAAAAGGATTCTCATCTCTGGATTCGTTTCACCATGAAGGACATGAATGGTCAAACAACTCGTCAACGCGCTTCAGTTCAATTCTTCATGCCCTTCATGTTCTTCATGGTGAGATATTCTCGGTGCGAACTATCGACAGTCCGGATTGTACTGATCTCGCCCGCCGAATCAGTTATCGGGCGCCACCCACGTCTTGACCAGCATGGTATCGGCGTTGAACATCACCTGCGGGCCGTTATTGCGCGGGCCGTAACGCCAGTACGTCAGCCATCGGCCTTTCTCGACGCGCCCCGCCGAACCCAGGATGTCTTCTACTTCGGACGTAGTCATTTCTTTCCTGAGTTTCTTCCAGTTCTCGGCGAACTGCCACGGCTCGGGCCTGACCATCACAGGCGAGGGTGGTTCCGGCTTGTTGGTCGCGCATCCGGCCGGAAACAATCCGGCAAAAGTGAACGTTGCGATCAATATGCTCGTAATGCGCCAATATCGGGTCATGTTCATGCGATCCCCCCCCCACAAACCGCCTCTACGCTGGCATTTCCTTGTTGATAATAGTAACCTGCCCAACGTAAAAGGAAAACTGAAAAGTATACGCGGTCTTGGGGTGGCCACACCACCCGGTTGGTCACACCTGAGGTCTCACTGTTAATCCGACATCGAAAGGCGGGCTATGAGCGAACTCATGGAGAGCAGGGCACGAAAACTCGGTCTGCCTCCTGGCACACTGGTGCATCTCGGCTCGGACAACACCGACCCGGTTAAGCTCAGCATTATCGACTACAGCAGCACGCAGTTTGAAGAGCGACACAGTGTTTCGGTCGATGAATGCCTTCCGTTCAAAGATAGACCGTCGATCACGTGGATCAACGTGGACGGCTTGCATCAACTGGAGATAATTGAAAAGCTCGGCAAAGCGTTCAACCTGCACCCACTGACGCTGGAGGATATTGTCAGCACTTCACAGCGGCCCAAGATAGAAGAGTTGGACTCTTATCTATTCATCGTCGTGAAGATGGTGCGGCAGATTCCAGGAGAGAATGATCCGCGCGTAGAGCAGGTGAGCATGGTCGTGGGCAGTAATTTCGTGCTGTCTTTCCAGGAAGCGGTCGGCGATGTGTTCGACCCGATCAGGGACCGACTCAGGAACAGCAAGGGACGTATCCGGGAGAACGGTGCAGACTACCTCGCATACTGCCTTATCGATATGCTCGTGGATCATTACTACGTCGTACTGGAAACGCTCGGTGACAGGATTGAAGAGATGGAAGATGAGGTGATCAACAATCCTTCGCCACAGGCCATTGCTGAGATTCATGATATGCGAAGAGAACTGATCCTCCTGCGGAAATCCATCTGGCCGTTGCGGGAAGTCATAGCCGCCATGGCACGGATCGAATCCGACCTCATATCAGAGACAACCCGTTTGTACATGCGCGACGTTTACGATCATGCTGTCCAGGTTGTGGAGACCATAGAGGCTTTCCGCGACATAGTTTCCGGCATGCTCGAAATGTATCTGACAACCATCAGCAACAAGACAAATGAAGTAATGAAGATCCTGACGATCATGGCCACAATATTCATTCCACTGACTTTTATAGCCGGAGTTTATGGACTGAACTTTCAGCATATGCCGGAGCTTCACTGGAAATGGGGATATGCACTTGCATGGGCAGCCATGCTGTCCGTGGCAGGCGTAATGATCGCTTACTTCAGACGAAAGAAGTGGCTGTAGGTGGAGCCCGGGCACCGCTCAACCGATGGGATGACGGTGTGTGGCAGGACTACCTGTGT
Organism: Lentisphaerales bacterium; assembly: GCA_004525935.1. Classification (GTDB taxonomy): domain Bacteria; phylum Verrucomicrobiota; class Kiritimatiellia; order SPBP01; family SPBP01; genus SPBP01. The sequence goes on from SPBP01000104.1 coordinate 1,848, forward strand.
GTGAGTGTGTGGGTGTGTGAGTTCTTTCATTACTTGGTCGTGAGATAAGCACCACAGGTCTGAATTCGCCGTCACCGGGAATAACTCTCTTTCCCAGATCATTCTTCCCAGTATTCGTAGGTCCGCATGGGGAAATCCAATACGTAACCCACATACTCCCACACCCACACACTCACACACAGATCTCTTGCCTACTTCTGAATTCGAGGCGCACCAACATCAGGGCACGGAGACTTCGATTCGGTAGAAGCGCATTGTTGATACGGCATCGGGATCCGACAGGAGATCCAGCCCGCCGGTTCCGGCACGGTTCGTCTGCCCTGTAATATTGGTCCAGATACCCGCCGAGAGATCATCCGACCAGTTGAGCGAATAGACCCGGCTCGCCGACGACATGAAGTAGATTGCACTGCCCGACATGTTGGAGATGGCAATGATCTCCAGAAACGACGCTGATCTCCACGGATCGGTATCCGCCACGAATTCCCTGTAATTCGATTCGCCGTCCATATCTTCGTCAATGCCGGCCGCGGCGTTAGTGGGGCCACCGAAATACTCCTGCTCCCAGTAGTCCGGAATCAGGTCCGCATCGGTATCTGTGTCCCTCGAAATCGCGACGATAATCCTCGACGGGCGATTCGTCGCATACTCGAGTGCAAGCTGAAGATCATTGTCGCGGTCTTCGGCGGAACTCGTTTCGCCCGGTCCCCCTTCGGTGAGGTGCGTGATTCGGAACCGATCCGGGCTCTGGGCCGAGGCCTCGACAGCAAGATTGGCAACAAGAAAGTATATATGTGGTGTGCCGTGGACAACCTGCAGGCTCTCGTCGTAGTCCGGCAGGACTATCCTCTCCATGCCGTTGCTCAGACTGAAAGAGCTCAGGGTAACGAACAGCGTGTCATACGCCGGCTCAAATACGCCGTTCCCGTTGTCCACATACAGGTGTAGATCCTCGATCAACGCGTCAGCTTCCACTGATGTCAGCGGATCGCCACCTGCTTCTTCAAAAAGCAGTATCATCTCGGACAGTTCTTCGTCCGTATCGCCCGGCTGTCCCCGGTGCGTCATCGTGATCCGGAGCATGGCATGAGATTGCGACTCCAACCCTACGTACGCTGCCATATTTGACGCCAGCATGGCGAACTGGCCACCCCGGTTCTCCAGCCATGTCATACCATCATAATACTCCGCGATCGCCACATCAAAATCTCCGTCACGGTCCAGGTCTACCGAAACCGCGTGCTGAGAATACGGCAGACTCGAACCTACTGCATGTTTGATCCAGTTCGTTCCGGATCCACCCTGGTTTTCCCACCACGCGACCTGGTGACCTTCCTTCCCGGCAGCAAGCACGTCACAATCACCATCGCAATCCATATCCACTGATTCGATGGAATATGCGTCATGAAAAGACATGTCGATGTCGTGCATGGTCCACACGGTACCGATCCGGTCTGTATTCTCGAACCAGACCACGTCATCCGTCCACTGCCCCACGGCAACAACATCCATATCACCATCCCGGTCAATGTCGGCCACGGCCGCGGCCCTCGCAAAAGAGAGCGACGCGGTTACGACATGCTCCAGCCAGTTGGTGCCGGTACCGTCAGTGTTCTCGAACCATGCAACCTTGTTTGCGGCGCCTGCGGCTGCAAGGACGTCTGCGTCCCCATCAAGATCAATGTCGGCACCGCGCACGAAGAGCGCCGACTGGAGATTCGTGGTGATCACATACTGGGTCCAGGCAGTCCCGAACCCATCGTTGTTTCGCCACCAGGCCAGCCTGTGCCAGGTGCTGGCGCTGCCGATCAGATCCATGGAGCCGTCACCGTCAACATCCGAAGCGTCAACACAGCTTGCGCCGAGAAAGAGAGGATCGACCATACGCTGGGTCCAACTGTTCCCACTGCCGTCGAGATTCTCCCACCATGCAATGTCATTTGCCCAGCCGGCTGCACCGACCAGGTCAGCATCCCCGTCGCGATCCATGTCGGCGCTTCTGACCCAGTAGACGCCGTCAAAGAACGACGCAACGACGTGCTGAGTCCAGGTCGACCCCATCGAATCCAGGTTCTCGAACCATGAGACGGTGTCGGCAGTATATGCGCCACCGCACAGGTCGACGTCACCATCCCGATCGAGGTCGATCGGCGCCACCGCGAATGCCCCGTTGAAATTGGACGACACCGACCACTTCGGGCCATGCATCGCGCTTCTGTGGATTGTCCTGTTCTCCCACCATGTTACATCGTTCAGAGACAGGGCCGAGCCAACCACATCCCTGTCTCCGTCGTGATCGAGGTCTGTGACGGAAACGCGCAACGCGCCCCCGTACCCGCTTCTGATCGTCCATTCAACCCAGGTCGCACCGGAGCCGTCCGTGTTCTCCCACCAGACTATTGCGTTCATCCCCGTCCCTGCGGCAACAACGTCGAAGTCGCCGTCGGCATCCAGATCCGCGACGGCAATTTCGGTAACCTGCGTAAATGTTACACTGATTGCATGTTCAACCCATAATGTTGCGGCGCCGTCCGCATTCTCCCACCACGCGACCTTGTTGACGGCAGCGCCGGCTCCGACAATGTCCCGATCACCGTCCCGATCGATGTCTATCGCCACCGCCGCGACCGCGCCGAAGAGGCTTGTAGAAATGTTATGCGCTGTCCAGTTGGTTCCTGAGCCGTCCATATTTTCGAACCAGCCAAGCGTGCTTGCCCCGTTTGCGCTGCTGACAATATCGGTGTCGCCGTCATCATCCATATCGGCCACGGAGACACTGGAGGGCAACATGAAGTTCGTCGCCACGACATGCTTCGTCCAATTCGTACCCGTGCCATCCACATTCTGCAACCATGAGATTTCATTGCTCATGATTGCTGCCCCGACAACATCGAGCGCACCGTCACCGTTCACATCGCCGACAGAAACGCTGCCCGGTCCGCCGGCGGCCGAATCGACAACATACTTGATCCAGTTGGTGCCGGAGCCATCGGTATTCCGCCACCATGCAATCTCGTCGCCGGTCACGGCCGCGGCGACAATATCCGGCTTCCCGTCACGATCGACATCTCCCGTCACGGCAGCACTGGCGCCGGAAAATGCTGCATCAAGTACGTGCTCAATCCAGTTCGTGCCCGCACTGTCCACATTCTCAAGCCAGAACACCGTGTCGCTCGCGCTGGCGGTTCCGACCAGGTCTATGTCTCCGTCTCTATCGACGTCGGTCGGATGGAGATCGCCTGCGTTGGTTATGGTGCTCGCTGCGCTATGCTCCGACGTGAACGGGATCTCGGCGGAAAATGAAGGTTGCGCGCAGAGCAGAAATGCAGCGCAAGACGGAAGAAGGATCGCGGCAAACCTGATCCTCCTGGAAATCAAACAGATGGCACGGTCGATGGACACCAACGCCTCCAAGCCGCGGCTAAAGCCGCTATTCGGGAGCCGGATTCACCCGACAGTATATCGGACACACGGTTCCATGGTCAAGACACCGCTGGCTACCGGTCATTCACCAGGGCTCGTACCGGCGTGAACTGCTACAGAAGTTCCCCTTTGAGCTGAGACCACAGCATGAATGCCCTGCAGCCCGCAAAAGCCACGGCGATCGCGGCAGCTTCCTCGAGTTCCGGCGGAGAAATGCCCATGTCCAATGCTTTCTTGATGTGTATTCTCGAACACGGAACGCAGTTGACTGCAAGCCCGAGTGCTACCGCGACAAGTTCCTTGGTCACGACATCCACCGCACCCGGGCCCATCGCTGTGCCCATGAAATCCTTGAACATGCCAAGCGCCTTGTCCGGTGTCTCCGATCCGTGCGCACAACACGCCGATTCGTCAGTCGCATCGATCTTCTTGCGTTCGTTCATTGTCTTCCGTTTCTCCCTCTGTTTCGGGGACGCCGGTATGAACCGCCCGCCCGCTTTGCTCCTCACGATTATCCGTCCTTTTGACCGCTCCGTTATCCTGCCTATTATCGCCGCCTGTTCGATGCCGGCCGCGCGCAGGTCCTCTACTGCCAGGGTTGCCTGGTCAGCTGGCAAGGCAATCAGCAGGCCGCCTGAGGTCTGGGCATCGAACATCACCGTCCTGATCTCTTCCGGCACATCCTGATCGAACTCCGTGATTGCAGCGCTGTAATCCCCGTTCTTCTCGCAGGCGCCTGGAAACATGCCCGCCCTCGCATAGTCGATCGCACCGGGAAGGACCGGTAGTGCATCGGCCCATATTTCGGCCGAGACCCCGCTTTCGCAGACGATATTCGAGAGATGTCCGAGAAACCCGAACCCGGTGACATCGGTGCACGCATTTGCCTGTCTCTGCATCATTGTTTCCGATGCGATGCGGTTCAGAGATGTCATCGAGTCTGTGGATGCCTTGACGGATTCAGGCGACGCCTTCCCGATCTGGTGCGCGAACGAAATAATGCCCGTACCGAGCGGCTTTGTGAACACCAGCAGATCACCGGGAAGCGCGCCGGCATTCGTGATCGGCTCTTCGCACTCCAGCACACCCGTAACAGCGAACCCGAATTTGATTTCCTCGTCGTTTATGCTGTGCCCGCCGAGCAGGACCGTCTCCGCTTCAGAAAGAACAGCCATACCACCCCGTATGATTTCAGCCATTATTGTTCCAGGCAGTTTCTCTATCGGGAACCCGATGATCGAAAGGGCCGTCACCGGACGCCCACCCATGGCATATACATCACTCAGCGAATTACATGCGGCGATCTTGCCAAACAGGTAGGGCTCATCCACGCCGGGGGTGAATACATCGACCGTCTGTACCACCGTCAGCGTTGGGGAGAGGCGGAAGACCCCCGCATCGTCGGCAGTAGCAGTGCCAACAACCAGGCGGGGATCCGTGATCCTGGGCAGGAGCGAAAGCACTTCGCGAAGGTCCTTCTGGCCGATCTTGCTTGCGCAGCCCGCGCTGCGAACATAGTCGGTAAGTTTCACGTCCTGCACAACGCTATCCGGCTCGACCCGTTCACCCGCGCACGTGCACACGTTCTTTTCGCGGAACAAGGGACACGGACACGGCTTGCGCGGATCGCAAACGCAGTGTCCCAGCTTGATCGATCGACTCATGACTCGTTTCCGCCTGTCATTCCTGTCCATCATACTATTTCCCTTTCAACGTACGCTCATCCCCCGTGCGCCGGGTCAGTCCAGTCCGGTCCCAGTATTCGAGAAGGGGTATCGAGTATTTCCGTGTCGTATCGAGCAGTTGCTTGAACGAACCCGCATCAATTGTGCTATGTTTCTGCAAGTACTCGATCAGTTTCTGCTGAGCCTCGGCAATTCGTACCGGGTGTAGAATAACCTTGTCGGAAACTGCCACCAGTTCTCCCTTCTGGAGCAGCATGTCGAGGATCGGGTCGATGACGCTCGCTGGAGCGCCCAGGATTTCGGGTAACTCGTCACGGCGCGGCGTTGAGAAGCATTTTGAGAGGTACATATCTACAAGCCGCGTCGCCATCGCCTGCTTGCCTGCGGAAAGGGAAGGTGCTCGGTCGGCGAGGCTCATGCCGACGCGACACTCGATCAACTCCCCGTCAGCCAGCATCAAGGTCATCATGTGGTCCGACAGCAACCGGTCTATCCGAAGCTCCTGCAATACCTCCCTCTTCTCGAAACCAATGCTCATTGGCGAGGCGTCGTGCAACCGCCGAAATGCGGCGCGGACCTGCTCACGCGCTTCGCTGAAACACAGTGAGTGTACGTATCGGCGACCCGGTAACTCCGCGGCCGCTCCATCAGCCACGATCGATGCAACGAGCTCGGCGCCAGCATCCTGGCTGATCAGGGCCCTGCGCGCCAGCTCAGACAATACCAACGGGCGGTCCCCGCTGTTGCGAAGCACGTATTCCAGAGCCGAGCGTGGATCGGCAAATGCTTTCTCGTGTTCGCGGCACTGTTCCGTCCAGTCCTTCTGCGATCTGCGCATCTTTCTGGATTCCCCCGCCACTATGCTGCCCCCACCTATCGTTTTTACGGGACTCAGCATACGGGCGACAAAGAAATCATGCGGAGCCGCAACGAGCGGCCGATCAAGCTGAAACTGAACGTAACAGTGGCTGCCGGGTGCAATGGGCGCCAGGTCGGGCAGAACAATGTGGCCGGGCGCATCCGCGGTACCCACGTGGAGCCGGATTGCCGTGCGCGGCTTGAGCCTTTCCCCACCTGGCAAGAGTTCAAAATGTGCGCTGAAGAGTTTTGACGGTACAAAATATCCGGGAGTTGCCAACGCCGTGCCACGGCCAACATCTTCGTCGGACACATTACCC
>SPBP01000376.1 GCA_004525935.1 Lentisphaerales bacterium
ACCAGTAATGATAGCGTCGGCTTCGTCCCGGTTCAAACAGAAAACAGAGACAGCACAGGGCAGATGTTGCGTGCGGGTTACGGCAATTACGGGCCTGAATCCAGTTGGACGCCGACTTTGTAGAATTCCCGCGGTTTGGGCAGGGAATTCGTGTAGCCCATGGTATTGCCCGTGCCGGACAATTCGAAGTAGCCGGCAACACTGGTCCAGGACAGGTCCAGCATGTTTGTTTTCGAATAGAGCGTGTAGAGCCGGCCGAGCGCCGTCTCCCACGAGATCGCCGTGCCCGTCGGTTCCTGATCGCAGCCCAGGTCAAGCAGGCTGCTGGCGTCATTTGGCAGTGTGCCCGCTATGTACTCGGAGTAATTAGGGAACGCGTCACTGTCCGGATCTCCATCCGCATCCGCGACGAGGGCATCCGTATTGTTGGTGACTTCCCAGCCGTCAGGCATCTGGTCATTGTCGGTATCCGGATCATCCGGGTCAGTGCCGTAATTGTATTCTGCCAGGTCATCGAGCATATCCAGGTCGCCGTCGGCCGTGCCGTTACGATTGGTGACGTCGCCGAAGAGGGCTGTCTCCCAGTAGTCCGCCATATTATCCAGATCCGTGTCGACAAATTCGTCAGCGCCTATGTCGACTGCGCTGACGATATTGCTCACAGCAGGATGGTCCCATCTGGCTTCCCCGTGGATATCGGTTGGAGGAGCGCTCACATCAGTGCCGGCATCGATACACGGGGAAGCGGCGGTCAGGAGGAGGGTGGGCGTGATGGCCGGATCGTCGGTTATGATTCCGGTTCCGGAGATGAGCGGGGTTGTGCATGAGTATGAGTAGCTCATTCCCGCGCCTTCGTTGAAGTAGTTGTCGCCTTCGATTGCGGCGGTATTGTGGTAGACAATAGTGTTTTCTATCACGCCGCCGTAGTTGCAGCAGATGCCTCCGCCGCTGCCGTCCGTCGAATTGTTCGCGACTGTGCAGTTGCGCAGCGTACCGCCGTCCAGTATATGGACGCTCGCACTTTTTTCCAGGCGTACGCCGCCGCCGTTGAGGCCGGACGAATTGCCGGCGATCATGCAGTTGATCAAAGTCCCGCCATACCGGCAGAAAACGCCGCCACCGCGGGTTCCCGCCGTATTGTCAATAATCGCGCAGTTCTGCACGGTTCCCCCGCCATAGCAGAAAACGCCACCGGCCTTGTCGGTGGCCACGTTGTTACTGACTATGCAGGCCATGAGGGTGCCTCCGTAGTTCAGGTACGCGCCTGCCCCGGTGTCCGCGTAGCCGCCCGTGAGCGTGAAGCCTACGACGAGCGCGTCAGGATCGGTTATCTCAATGCAGCGGTCGGAACCGTCCGCCTGGATTGTCGTAACGAACGAGCCATTGACTCCCGTCAGCGTAATACGCCTGGAAAGCAAGAGTTTCGATGAGATCGTATAGGTTCCGTTGCTGACCTGTATAGCCGTGCCGTCCACAGCCGCATCTATCGCGGCATGCAGGTTAGTGGCAGCCGTGGCCCAGTCTGAGTACGGGTATTCATGAGTTCCGTACCGCGACACGTACACCGTGGCGCCGCCCACTTCGATATAGTCGATCTTCAGCGCCGTGTCTGTTTCTCCGACAGTGTTACTCGCGAGCACGCTGACCGAATAGATGCCCGGCTGATCGTAGATATTTGTTGTAACCGCGCTATCCGTATCGAGATCGGGTGTTCCGTCATTGTCAAAGTCCCAGTAGAAATGGATACCGGCGAGGTTGGTGCCTTCCACCGATACCGTGAAGGTGACCGGCAGCGGCATGAATCCTTCCGTTGTATCCGCGATAAAGTTGCAGGCCAGTGCTCCGGACTCGTGTTCGTATGCGCCCATATCCACGGTAACATTCAGGATGCGGCTGTTGCCTTCAATATCATCGGCAGCGGCCATCCACGCCTGGTTTGTGCCGCTGTCCAGGCACGGGGAACCCGGCAGCAGTTGATAGTTGCCCGTGCCGCGGTCCACGAATTCCGGGTCGGCGGCAGTGTTTCCGTCGCCTGTGAGCAATGGAGTAGTGCAGTTGTTAACCGTTGTCACGGCGGCTGCGCCTGTGTTGTACCAGTTCTGCTCGCCGCCGGAGGCATTATTGAAATAGGATATTGTATTGCGCAGCGTTCCACCTTCGTAGAAATAGACGCCGCCGCATAGGTCGGCTGTATTGTCCACAACCGTGCAGTTTTCAATCACAGGTCCATCCAGCTTGCAATAAACGCCGCCGCCGAACCATGAAGCCGTATTGCCTGTTATGAGACATCCGCGAATGGTGCCGCCGCCGCGGCAGTGAACGCCGCCGCCCTTGTCCGCGGAGTTGTTCGCGGTAATAACGCAGTTTTCGACGATACCGCCGTAGTTGCAGCAGACGCCCGCGCCGTCATCGCCGCAGTAGTTTTCAGTAATAGTACAGTCCACAACGAGGGAGTTGGCGTTGCAGTAAATACCACCGCCTTCGAATGATGCGGTGTTGCCGGTGATAAGGCAGTTGGTTACGATGCCGCCGGCATTGCAATATATGCCGCCGCCGTTGACAGCCTGCCCGCCGGTGATTGTGAATCCGTCTATGAGAGCTGTCGGACTGTCAAGCACCAGGCACTGCACAGCGTTGTTGCCGCTGATGATCGTGACGGCAGGACCGTTCACGCTTTGCACGGTGATAGGGTTATCAATCGGGATGGTCGCGGACAGAATGTAGGTGCCGTCATCCACCCGAATGAGGTCGCCCGGCACGCAGGCGCCCACGGCGTCGTTGATCGAAACCGCAGCGTCAACCTGGTTGGTGTATGGCCAGACGTTGTTCCCCGTCTTTGATACATAGCGGGTCGCGCCCTCTGCCGGTACTGACAGAAAAGCAGCAAGGATCAAACACACCGCCGCGG
>SPBP01000480.1 GCA_004525935.1 Lentisphaerales bacterium
ACGTGTACGAGGTAACGAAACTGATAACTAGCTGAATGAAAGGAGTCAGCCACGCCAATTGCCCTTATGGGCGTGAAGGCTGGGGGCGCGTTTGAGTGGTAACACTTGGGCGGAACTTGCCCCGACAATGCACCGCGAACGGCGCAAAAGGCGTCGGACCCAGTCAGGGGTGCTAGCCGAAGTCGCAGGCCGTAGTACGAAGACGAACGATGCAGCCCCGTAACTTGACACCGGACTGGAATAGCTGGGAGAGGCCGGTTGAGGGATAAACCTGGTAGTGCGGGCTATACGCCGACCCTCTACGTTTGTGGGGAAGGCCAATGCCGGTTGGGAAGCAAAGGGTAAGTACACCAATCGGGGACCCGGGGTAAGGTCAACGGCATGCGGCGAAAGAGATCAGTGAACCGGACCTGAGATCCCGGCGTCTTCGTCAGTCTCCGCTGACGGAAAGCATCCGACAAGGGGATGAAATCCCAAGGAGGATGTTACGGACGCAGGGAAGTCGGAGCGGCCCTGAAGTGATGACGGGCGGGACAACAAAACCCGCCAAGAGCGTGAGGCCGTGCTTCGACCGAGTATGGAAAGTGGGAAAGGATACGCGAATGCGTCCGCCGGAGCGGACAATGCTATGAACGCGTCAAGAAAAGTCCAAGTCCTGCAATCCAAACTGTCCCGTGCAGCGAAACAGTCGCTGGGCAGGAAATTCGGAGCGCTCTACGACAAGATCTATCGTAGAGATGTGCTGAGGGAGGCGTGGAAACGAGTCAGGGCGAACAAAGGGGCGCCGGGAATAGATGAGCAGGACTTCGAGTGGATCGAGCAGGAGCACGGCATCCGCAGGTTCCTAGACGATATACGTCGGGAACTGAGGAGCCAAAGCTAGCGGCCGAAACCAGTCAAGCGATGCTGGATCGACAAACCCGGCAAACCGGATAAACGCCCGCTCGGAATACCCGTGATCCGCGATCGAGTGGTCCAGATGGCCTGTAAGCTGGTAATCGAACCGATCTTTGAGAGGAACTTTCTAGCCTGCTCCTACGGGTCTCGCCCGAAGCGCAGTGCAAAGATGGCGATACTCAAGATCCAACGTGCGATTACCCATGCAAAGCAGACAGAGATCGTTGATTGTGATATCCGGGGATTCTTCGATAACGTTGACCATAGCATACTGCTGAAGCTGGTACGCCGACGCATCAGCGACCCACGGGTGCTGAAGCTGATAAGCGGCTGGCTGAAAGCGGGAGTGATGGAAGACGGTAAATACACGCCACCAGACGAAATCGGGACACCACAAGGGGGAGTGATCAGCCCCCTGCTGGCCAATGTCTACCTTCACAGCCTTGACAAGATGTTTGCGGAGAGCGAGCTCTCCGGCACATGGGTCAGGTATGTCGATGACATTGTGATTGCCGCATGGGGCGGGGGACAGCACATACTGAAAGAGTTGCGCCGGATGCTGGCGCGCCTGAAGCTGGAACTGAGCGAGGGGAAAACTCGCGTGGTAAAGGCAGAGGACGGGTTCGACTTCCTTGGCGTGCATTTCAAGCTGTGTCCCGTTACCAATACCGGCAAGAAGCTGGCGAACGTGTGCCGTGTCTGGCCCTCAGATCGATCCATGAAACGTATTCGAGAAAAGATCAGGACGAAGATCGGGCGACGCTACAACAAGAGTCTCGAAGAGATGATTGAAGAGCTGAACCCGGTCCTGCGTGGCTGGCACAACTACCACAAGGCAGTTGATCCTTATCCGCGACGAATCCTGAACTTGAACCGGTATACGTGGGATCGACTCCGAATATTCCTAAGGCGGAAGTACAACGATGATACGAGGGGTTGCAGGAGGCTCCGGGGTGGACTACTCACCTCGCTGGGATTATACCAGTTCGCATGATCGGGGTGCATCAACGACAACGGTTATTGATAAACTGACGGGGAAGGTCGTCGGAAAGCCGTACCGGGGAAAACCCGACGTACGGTTTGATGAGGGGGCTGGAGGAATCGTGCTGTACGAGGGCACCCACCCAGGTGCTTAATGGACATTGGGGGTCTCAAAAGAGACAATCCGCCAAACGACACACGTGCACGAAGGTTCTACTCTACTC
>SPBP01000239.1 GCA_004525935.1 Lentisphaerales bacterium
AGGGCTGACCCTAGGAGGGCACGCGGCGATTTCATTGTCGCCGACGATGACGGCGTAGTTGTCGTCCCGAAAGACATCGCCGACGAAGTCGCCTCCAGGGCAAAACGAATACAGGATAAGGATCGCCCGTACAGATTGGACTGCTATAAGAAGATCGGTCTAACCCCCGACGATTCCGTCGCGCTGGATTATTGATTCCCGGTCACGTCCGGTAGTTCTTCGGCTGGATGCCCAGCTGCTTGATCTTGTAGTTCATGACGCGCTGGGTTGTCCGAAGTTCCCGTGCTGCAGCGGCGGCGTTGCCACGATGCTTCTTCAGCGCATCGATGATTATTTCGCGTTCATAGGCGCCAACCATCCCTGAGAGGCTCGCACCTTCCAGCGGAAGCATGGCGGTGTTCGTCTCCTCGCTGGTCTGGAGAGAAGGCGGCATGTTGTAGCCGTGAATCACATCGTCCAGCGACGTCAGGACTGCACGCTCAACGCAGTTCTCAAGCTCCCGTACGTTGCCAGGCCAGTGATACGACATCATCATGTTGATCGCTGCCGTGGAAATCCGCCTGATGTTCTTGCCGTATACCTTGTTATACTCCTGCACGAAGAAGTCAGCCAGCAGCATGATGTCTGATTTCCGCTCCCGCAACGGTGGCAGATGCATGGGAAACACGTTCAGCCGGTAGTAAAGGTCTTCGCGGAAATCCCCCTGCTTGATCGCATCTTCGAGGTTACGGCTGGTCGCCGCAACTATCCGGACATTCACCTTGATGCTCTTTTCAGAACCGACCCGCTGAAACTCCTTCTCCTGGAGCACTCGCAACAGCAGCACCTGTACCGACAGCGGAATATCTCCTATCTCGTCCAGGAAGAGTGTGCCGCCATTGGCCAGTTCGAAACGGCCCTTTCTCTGCTGAATAGCGCCGGTAAATGCGCCTTTCTCGTGACCGAACAATTCGCTTTCCACGAGATTCTCGGGTAATGCACCACAGTTAACGGAAATGAACTGGTTGTTCTTTCGTGAACTACTGAAATGAATCGCGCGTGCCACCAGCTCCTTGCCCGTGCCGGATTCCCCGCGGATCAGAACCGTCGCCATGCTGTCGGCAACCTGCGCAATCTGACCGTATACCTCCTTCATGCTGCCACTGTTGCCTACCAGGTTGCTCAACTGGTACTTGTCACCAAGTTCCTGTCGCAACCGGCGATTCTCAGCCAGAAGGCTTTCGCGTTCCGCCACCTGCTCGCGGATCGCCGACAACGCTTCTGCCAGAATGTCCGACACCAGTTTCAGGAACCGCAAATCGCGCTTCAATTCGTTTTCCTCAGCTACCGGGCGATCAATGCTGATCGTTCCGATTATGCGACGCTGGTGAACAATCGGCACACACATGAATGCCACCTGCTTCTGCTGGTGCACACGTGTCCGGTCCAGGAAATGAGGATCTTTCGTAATATCCGGCACCAGTTCTGCCCGGCCGGTCTTCGCTACGCGCCCCGTAATGCCCTCTCCCAGTTTGTACCTGCCGCGCACCTTTTCCTCGGCGGATAGACCGCGGGACGCTTCGATCGTGAAAATATCGGAGTCCGGATGCCTCAGGGTCAATGTGCCCCTCGATAAGCCCATCTCCGTCTCCATGATGTCCAGGACTTCATTCAGCAGCGCCGGAATGTCATGCTGATGCGCCAACGCCTGCGATATTCTGTAAAGAATATCCAGCTCCACCTTCGCCCGCTTATCCACACTCATCTGCCCGCTCATCTACCCTCCCGCCATTGATGCTACAATATTGTCGCATCTTGGATCTTGGTCAACATAATTGTCCATCTCGTTGAACTGACGAGGAGATTGCGGGGCCGCAGCATGCCTGAGACTATTCGGCAGATTTCATTCCAGGTAGCAGACGACTTCCTGCTCGAGCGCGTTCGCATGCAGTTTTATAGCGCTGACAGCGCTGTCGGGCCCCGGTTGAACCACTCGCACCACGCGTTCCCATTTCGCAGCATCAGGCACGATGCCCGCCAGGGCGTTCGGGGCTGTCTCAAAGAATTCACTATCCAGGTAATTGCCTTTTTCATCAGGGAAGAGCGCAACATAAAGCATGTCCATCTCAACAAGTTCATTCAGGAAATGTGTGCCAAGCGAAACATCCGGCACAATCTGCTCGCTCATGCTGGCCACTTCACACACAACCGCAGCCCGGTTAATTTCCGCGAACGAAACGGGGATTCCAAGTGACGGGGTGCTCGTGCCCCATCGTCCCGGCCCGATAAGCATTATGGCATTCGCAGCAGCCCCGTCCTGGACACGGACAACCTTCCCCACCAGCCTGGCAATCTCGAACCGGTCCCGCTGGGTGAGGATGGAATACTCACTTGCAACAACGTAAACCATCCTCGTGATATCAATCAGCCTGCTCTTGCCGATGACAGCGCCGTGTGCGCGAAGGATGGTCTTCTCTTCGCTCACGTCCAGAACAGGCAGGTTCACCGCTTCGCCGCCCTGCACGGGAAGAGGTCTGCATTGAACGAGATTGATTCGGTAGTTTCCATCCTCGAGAAAGTTGAGCGTAAACTCGATGTCCACCGGATAATCGTAGGCCGTCTGCAAAGTATTCAGGATGGTCCTCATGTCAGCAACAAGATCGGTTTCAGAAAGGAGCTGGTCAAATGTGAGCACCCATTCCCTGGCCGCGCCGGGACGCTGGTCCGATGTGTCAATAGATCCGAACATCTCGATAGGCAGCGATTCGTTCTTCTTCGCGACCTCCATGAAGTCGCCGGAGACAAGCTGATTAGCAGCAAGATCCAGGTAATCCATACGGTGTTGCGCATACTGCCGGATCTCCGCAAAATTCGATTCAGGCCTGCGGGCAGGGGCGTTCAACGCCACAATCCTGGTATAGTCGTCGTCCGACCTGTCGACCGCCCGCGTCCCAAGTCCGAATACCAGTCGCAACACACCGGCCTTCGGGTCGATGTACTTGCTCCATGCATATGGATTGAACGAAAAGCCGACCCCGGCCGCATGAGGATAGTAGTGCCTGCCGTACATTGCGCCGGACACCCTCATCACGAGCAACGCCATCTGTTCATCGTGCCCGAGAATGCCGCGCCTCTCACGGTAACGCAGCGCTTTCTCGCTCATGGAGCTGGCGTAGATTGTACGGACCGCCGCCAGAAAGTCCTCGAGCCTTCGCTCACGCGGGCCCTGGTTCGCACAGAATACACTCTCATACTTGCCTGCAAATGAGTTGCCGAAATTGTCCTCCAGCAGAGAACTTGACCTGACAATGATCGGGAACTGACCGAAATAGTCGAGCATCTGCTCGAATTCCTTGATGATGTAATCGGGGAACTTGCCAGTCAGAATCCGCTGTCGGGCCTGTTCGGCACCGTCAAGGAACGTAGCCGGATTTCTCTGTTTCTCACGCACCCACCACACGCCGTTCGCCACAAGAAAAGTGTAGAACACGTCCGATCCGACGTAGAAGGAGTCCTGCTCCTCGAGCAACTTCCGGAACCGGGGATTCGCCCGCTTCAGAATGTTCCTGGCCACAAGCATTCCGACCGTCTTGCCTCCAACCAGGCCCGTACCGATCATGCGACGACGTATATTCACAACGTCTTCTATGTCCATATGGGAAGATGCAAGCTTCAGCATCCCTGGGTCTCGCGACACCACCATTCTCAGAAACTGATCTGCCCGTTCCTGACCCTTCTCCACCGGGATAGTGCCCCGCTTGACGGCGTCCAGAAGTTCACGCGCTTCGCCGAATGCCCGCTCCCAGAAGCCCTGCCGACCATCCGAGTGCAGGCCCTGCCAGTTGACAGAACTCAGCACCTCCGAAATCAGCGCGCTCGACGTCACCGCTTTGAATTCGCTGCCACGCCATGCGTGCAGCATGTTCATCGTTGGAGAATAGCGATGCTGCACCTTGAGTGGATGAATGCACAAAACCCCTTCGTGCTTGTAGACCTCGAGAAACAACTGCGTCGTATCGTATATGGGCCGGATCGCACGAGAGGAATGACGGTTTCTGAAAAGGGCGAAATAGGTGATGGTCTCCATGTCGTAAAGATATGGACAGGTCAACATGAAGAAATTGCCGAGCATCTGGTCCGAATACCAGTCCACGGCAAGTTCTGAAAGGCAATCAAAGACGTAGAATGCTCCCCGGCCCGCACCCTCTATGACCCCGTGTATCGACGAAATGAACGACTCGAACCCTCCCTCCGGTTTCAGCTCGTGTATTTCGGCACCGTACTCCCCACTCATCAGCGGCTCATGCGAAGCGAAACGGAAATACACAATTCGTTTTCCATTCGACTTCGCTGCTTCGCAGTAGGGCCGCACAAGGGCAAGGTAGTCGTCAATATCGTCAACCTGCCAGACGATGTTGTCTCCGGCCAACAGCCCCTTCAACACCTCATCGAGCCCCGTCAGCCCTGTCGTCAACCCCTCGGACGCTGAACTCATCGCAGATTCTCCTGAAACAACAACATCTTTCCCTCTTTCTCGACTCTCATCAGAACAATACGTCACCAACTCGTAAACATATCACACAGCCCAGCATCAAGCGGGCCAGTTCTCCACTATAG
>SPBP01000073.1 GCA_004525935.1 Lentisphaerales bacterium
ATATCGTGATGGCAGACCGGGCGGTTGTTGTTTATCGCCTGCTTGCAGCCGCCTACGGGGCCGAAGCCATCGCGGTTCCCATGAAAGAGCATACGCATGATCTTCGGGCTATGGCACAAGCGGTTACACCCGCAACGCGACTCGTCTTTGTCAGCAATCCGAACAATCCAACAGGGACCATGGTCTCCGACGAAGCCATCTCGGAATTGCTTGCCAGCCTTCCAGACACGGCGGTGCTTGTCCTGGATGAGGCCTATGTCGAACTGCTTGATGAGGAAATGCAACCGGACTCGATAAGGCATGTCCGCGATAACCGTAATGTTATAGTGATGCGCACGTTTTCAAAGACATATGGACTCGCCGGGCTCAGAATCGGTTATGCTGTCACCCCGCCAGAGTGCGCACACCTCCTCGACCGCGTCCGTCAGCCATTCAATGTCAACGCCATGGCGCTCGCAGCAGCCCTTGCGGCGCTTTCTGACCAGGAACATGTCGCCAGAACAAGAGAAATGGTTAAGGCCGGCCTTAGCTTCTTCGAGAAGGCATTTCGTCGAATGGGCTTGCCATATGTACCGTCCGTTGCAAACTTCATGCTTGTGCAGACAGGGAGCGGACGGAGGATCTTTCGGGAACTGCAGCAACGCAGGGTAATCGTCCGTCCAATGGATGTATACGGCATGCCGGAGCACATACGAATCTCTATTGGCACCCGGATGAAAAACGAACGATGTGTCGCAATGCTGGAAGAGGTGCTTTCGAAATGAATGATACACCTGAGAGGGTGGCGATAGTTGGACTTGGCCTTATGGGTGGGTCGCTTGGGCTTGCGCTGAAGCAGGTTTCCGGTGGCCCGGTTGTAGCGGCCTATGCCCGGAGAGAGGAAACCAGGAAGATGGCGCTGCAGCGCGGAGCAGCTGATGAAGTTTTCGACGACCCTGCCGCTGCCTGTTCCGGTGCACGGCTGGTCGTCTTCTGCCTTCCAGTTCTAGCCATCCCACCTATTGCAGTCACGTGTGCAGGCTCAATCTCAGACAGCACCGTGACAACAGACGTTGGCAGTACGAAAGAACATCTGTCGAGAAGCATGCATGACGTTCCCGGCACATTCATCGGGAGCCATCCCATCTGCGGATCTGAAAAGACCGGACTTGAACGTGCCCGCGCGGACCTCTACCTGGAGTCAGTTGTCGTTCTGACACCGCTGCCAGGCACAAATCCGGCCGCGACAGGGACCCTCTCTCGATTCTGGCAGAGCATCGGCGCAACAACAGTTGAGATGTCGCCGAAACAGCACGATGGTACTATGGCCGCGACAAGTCACCTGCCACACCTTGTTTCAGCCATGATTGCGCAGCTTGCGGGCGATTCCGATCTTCAGAACGTTCGTCAGCTGAGCGGATCCGGAATTCGCGACATGACCAGGCTCGCAGATGGGTCGCCGGAAATCTGGCACGATATAGTTGCCAGCAACTCCGATTCTATTGCCCGGGAGCTCGATCGCCTTTCTGCGTTGTCCGGCAAAGTCAAAGAACTTATCCTCAAGAAGGATTTCCCTGCAGTTCAGAGGTTCCTGGAAGAGTCCAGGCGAGCGAGGCGGGAATTGTTGGGCTGATGCATGTCGGATGACGTAATAACAATCGATGGTCCCGCCGCATCCGGAAAATCTACAGTCGCAAAGCGAGTTGCGGATGAACTGGATCTTATTCACATCGACTCCGGCTCGTTGTATCGCGCGATAACATGGCAGGCACTTCGTAATGGAATCGTCGCTGCGCAGGCCACGATTTCACACGACTTCCTGGACGCAATGCAAGTGTCGACGGACCTCAAGGGCAACTCAATCACATTCCTTGTAGACGGCACAGATCCAGGTTTGGATCTCCGTTCCCAGTCCGTTGCTGCCGCTGTAAGCGATGTGGCCGCGGTTCCGGACGTCCGCAGGAAGGTCACCGAGTGTCTCCGGCAGGCAGCTCAATCCCGGCGGGCAGTCGTGGAGGGCCGCGACATCGGGTCCGTGGTCTTTCCGAACGCCAGGTTCAAGTTCTACCTCGATGCTACCGCCGACGAACGAGCACGAAGGCGTCACGCCGAATCCACGGTGCCGTCATCGGGTGTGCAAGAAGTCCTCCACGCACTCCAAACCAGGGACCGCAAAGACAGCACGCGCTCTGCTTCGCCACTCACCATCCCATCAGGGGCGGTTGTGATAGACACCACGACTCTTTCGATAGATTCCGTTGTCGACACTATCCTGTCCTCCGTGTCGGACGATGCGGGAAAAGCTGAAAAAGAAGAGATCCGATAATGAACGTCACCGATACAGACGCACTTGTCGGAATTCCAGTGATAATCCTCGCACTGAGCATCCTTATGTACCTCGTCGCCTGGAGCCGTAGAATCATCTCGCGCATCAGTCAGAGGAATCTGCAATCCGCGCGCGAGATTGAAAAGGATCTTCGCAATGGCTCGTGACGACAGAATATCATCTGAATTGTCGCGCGATCTTTCCCTTTTCCAGATCACCATGATGGGCGTGGGAATGATGATCGGCGCCGGAGTCTTTCTCGGCACGGGTAAGTCGATCGGCATTGCGGGCCCGGGCGGGCTTATCCTCACCTTCGCGCTGAACGGACTTGTCGCCATATTTACGGCCATGTCCTACGCAGAACTCAGTTCAGCCATCCCCCGCGCCGGAGGCGCTTACAACTTTGCGCGGGTAGCCTTCGGGCAGGGCCCCAGTTTCATGGTCGGGTGGATGGAATGGTTTGCCTCAAGTGTAGCCGGCAGTCTTTATGCGGTCTGCTTCGCGACGTACATGGTCAGGTTCGTCACCGGGCTGGGACTGATCTCGCTCGGGCCGACAATGTCCTCCGTGACCGTCAGGGTCGTTGCTGCTGCAATAGCCATCGTCTTCATCTATATCAATTACCGTGGCGCGTCTGAGATGGGCAGAATCGGGGCTGTAATCACACTTGGCCAGACGTTGCTGCTGCTTATGATCGGGGCCATCGGGGTAGCAGTCGCAGTCTATGACCCGGAACGCCTGAAGAACTTTCACCCGTTCATAAACCATGAAACCGGGGGATGGACTTCAATCCTGGTCACCATGGGATTCACAGCCGTCGCTTTCGAGGGTTACGAGGTAATTGCCCAGGCCGGAGACGAAGCCATAGATCCGCGCAGGAACATTCCCAAGGCAATGATCTATTCCGTGTTCGCGGTAACAGTCACGTACGTCATCATAGCCTTTGCTACGGTTGTTGCGGTTAAAGCCGGCCCCGACCTTCTCATCGACGGCGAAATCGTGGCGCCCTGGAAGTGGATCGGACATTACGGTGGAGAGGGATTTGGTGCAGCAATCGAGAAGCTACTGCCGGGATGGGGTGCGATCATCGTCACCCTGGCAGTTGTTTTCGCCTCCACCTCAGCCCTCAACGCAACTGTCTATTCAGCTACACGCTCATCTTACGCGCTAGGTCGAGAAGCCATGCTCCCCCCTATCTTCGCGCGCGTCTCGTCAAAGCGAAAAACGCCCTATGTTGCCCTCCTCTTCACGAGTCTGATCGTTATATTTGTAGCAACGTCACTCAACTCAGATCAGGTAGCAGCCGGTGCGAGCATCATGTTCCTTATGCTCTTCCTCGTCGTTAACATCTGCGCAATACGCATCCGAAGGAACATGGGCGACGAACTGCATTACGGGTTCATCATGCCACTCTTCCCCCTTCTTCCTGTCGCTGCAATCGTATGCCAATGTATACTCGCACTCTCACTGTACGAATTGGGCCGAACCGCATGGATTATCGCGGCCCTGTGGATCTGCACCGGGCTGCTCGTATACCGCCTGTATTCGAGGCATCATGCCATTGTCGGCGAAGGAGATGTTCTAGTTCTGGAAGAAGAACCCGCCGCCGAGGATGGCGGCGAATACCGCATCATGGTCGCTGTCGCCAATCTGGACAACGCACTGTCCTTCGTTCGCACAACCTATAGCATCTCCGGCGCAATGAAGGCTCGCGTTGAGCTGCTGCACATGGTCCCGGTGCCCAGCCATGTTCCACTTTCACAGGCATATCGCTATATGCAGGACGGACGTGAGGCAATTGGCGAAACAATGCTTTACCTCGCTCCCCTGTTTCCCATAAGCAGCACAATCCGCTATTGCAGAAATGTGGCGCGTGGAATCGTAAGCGCTGTGCGCCAAAAACGAACGGACCTCCTGATCATGGGCTGGCACGGCAGGAAGACTTCGCGCGGCTTCGACCTGGGAAGTACGGTTGATCCCGTCACCGAACTTGCTCCTTGTGACCTGTTGATCCTCAAGAACTGCGGGGACCACAAATACAAGAACATTCTCCTGCCACTTGTCGGCGGACCCAACTCCGAGCTCGCACTGAAGACCGCCGCCATTCTGGCAAACAGGAACGACGGGACCATAACCGCCTTCACTGTTGCCGGCGACGGAGAAGATCTTAGCTTCGACATCAACGCGTTCATCGCCTCGCGTGTCGATGCCCTCGACCTGCCCCTTGCTCGTATCGTAACGAAGGTTGCTCATGACCACAGGACCGCTCACGCTATCCTGCAGGAGGCGGAAAGCGATAGCTCAAACTACGATCTCGTCATAATCGGCTCGTCGAGAGAGCCACTTCTTCGGCGGGTTCGACGACAGAGCGTTCCCGATGTCGTGGCTGAGCTCTGCGCAAAGCCGTTAATCATGGCCAGCGCATCATCGGGCCTTCACTCATGGATAAACCGATGGCTGTAAAAAAGGCCCTCTGCCGTCTTGCAACCCGGACGCAGTGGGTGTATGGTCATCACTCAATATGAGCCGCAAAGAAGATGTAATACAGGTCGATGGGGTAGTGTCAAAGGTACTACCCGCGACGATGTATCGCGTGAAACTCGAGAACGGCCACGAGGTGCTTGCTCATATTTCGGGCAAGATGCGGAAGAACTTCATAAAGATCACTAATGGCGACCGTGTGACCGTCGAAATATCTCCATACGACCTGACCAAGGCCCGTATCACGTTTCGCCACCGCACCTGACATCGATCGGTGTTCTATTCTGTCCAGGCCCCTCCTCTTCTGCCTTGCTCGCCACTGCAGGCTGAAGTATCTTTCGCCGGAGTGAAACCCACACGCATGCTTACAGTCTCCTCGTCTGATCATGGTGCCGAATTGGCACACTTTCTTTCAAGGAGTCTCAATATCTCTGTTCGAAAAGCGAAGTCTGCACTCGATAGACGTGACATCTTCGTGAACCGTCGCAGAACATGGATGGCCCGGCACGTTCTGAAGAAAGGAGATCTGGTCGAAGTGGTATCCACGGAAGGCCGGCTCCACGCCCGTCCAGCGGCTCCGGCTGCTGAACCCGTACAGATCCTGTATCGCGACTCAAACCTCATCGTCGCGGCAAAACCGCCAGGCATCTGCAGTTGTGGCACCGACAGCTTCGAGAGCATACTCAGCTCGCAACTTGGTCTCACCGGGCTGAACGCCGCACACCGGCTCGATAAGGATACGACCGGTTGCCTGATTTGCACCCTCGACCAGAGCACATTCCGTGCAGTTGTGGAGCTCTTTCGCAACCGCGAGGTCATCAAGCGTTATCGCGCAGTGGTTGAAGGGCGCATCGGACGGAAGTCTATGACAATTAGCGTACCTGTGGGCGGACGCCGATCGCTGAGTCGTGTTGAAATGCTGGATCGGAATGCGCGAGCTTCGCACGTGCTTGTGGAAATCGAGACCGGCCGAACGCACCAGATAAGGAAGCACCTGGCATCTGTCGGACATCCCGTAGTCGGAGATCGAACCTATGGTGACCCGAGGTCGCCACAATCACGGGCTGCGCCCCGTCAGATGCTTCATGCGGACACCATCGCCTTCGAACATCCAATACACGGCGGTCAGCTGTCCGTATGCGCACCGATTCCAGACGATTTCCTCTCCTGTCTGAAAGAATTCGGACTGAAGTAGAGGGGGCTCCGCATCTCCTGCGCGACGCCGATCAACCAAGATACGTAGCGATGCGACCTGCGACAGATGGCGACACTGCGGAGTTTACCTTTTCAGCCATCTGTTCCAGTGCCCGCAACACCTGT
The DNA here is from genome assembly GCA_004525935.1 of Lentisphaerales bacterium. Taxonomy (GTDB): domain Bacteria; phylum Verrucomicrobiota; class Kiritimatiellia; order SPBP01; family SPBP01; genus SPBP01. The sequence goes on from SPBP01000073.1 coordinate 6,107, forward strand.
GGCTTCAGGTCGTAATCCAACTTATGGACCAACTGAAAACTGGCAAGCAGACGGATCGCCGTGTTCTCATTCACGACAGATAGCTTGAGAACCGTATCTGTCATCCACCGAATACCCCGTTCAGTCCACAACATCCTGTTATTGCCGCCCATCGGCAAATAAAGCGATCTGCTGTGTCCAGGATGATCCGGCTTGAAGAGCGGCCGCTCCTCCTCAACCGCCATTCTGTCGAACACATCATCCTTAACCCCGGCTCCAATCACCGCAAGATATGACGAATAGGCACTAATGTTGCCCTTCCAGAACTCAAGGGCTTCGTCCAGCAAGGCGGTCCTGCGCGGATGACTGCTGAGGTTGATGCAATGCAGGGCGGACACTCTGTCCGACATGTTCCATGCCTCGCGAAAATGGTCCTCTGCAATCTTCTGCACTTCGGGCGTATCCATCTCGATTATCGTGCGGAGCAACACGGCTTTCAATTTGCGTTCTTCAAGTCCTGCTTTCGGATCTTCTGATCGCGTATATGTGTCTGTTGCCCGATATAGCTCTACGAGGTCACCGGAATATCGCGCAGCCACGCACTTGAGAAGCTTCACTCTCGCAGCAGCCCGCTCCCTGTAGAGCGGCAGATAACGGCGATCATAACTGGATTCATCAATTCGCAGCAGATGCGCTTTCAGACCGGCTGATATCGACGTATCCCTCACAATCCGTCCGAAGATTTCGAGCCACCGCTCATCCGGGCTGACATCTGCGTCATGAATCAACGCTGTGCGCTGCATATCCGTAATCCGCTGCATCGCTTCGACACGATTGAAGCGGTTCGGATCCAGCAGGATCTGCTGATGCAATGAGTCGACTGTGGCCGACTCGTCTACCATGCTGCCATAGAACGAACAATCCCGATTCAACGAGACAAACGCCGGACGGTCCACATTCTCGAAAATCAGCTCTCGCTCTGAACTCGTGAGCTCCACCACGCCGCTCGTAGCTACTATGTCGCATCCTTTCGCGTCGACTGCGGCGAGTTCAACAGGCACGTGGAACGCCTCCCCGTCCTGCGTCTGCCGCAGGACAATGCGAAGTTCGCGAGCTGACTCGCGGTACGTGTACTGCGCCGTAACTGAGGGATATCCGATACGGTGCAGCCATTCTCTTCTGAACTGCCCCAGGTCGCGCCCACTGATCTCCTCGAAACAACTGAAGAACTGATCAGTATTGGCATTCCCGCCCGAATGCCGCCGGAAATACGCGTTCTTTGCGGAGCGATACGTTTCCGGTCCAAGGACAAGTCTCAGCATACGGATCACTTCCGCTGCCTTAACGTATGTTACACCATCGACCAGCTCGTCCGGATCATTGAACCCCTCTCTTACGATCCTCCCAAGGTGCCCGCCTTCCTCGATAGCCAGCGGCCCTGAGATCGGCGCTCGCATCGCGTCCACTTCACTCAGCCGTGCCAGCGCCGGATCAAACTCATCTGCCTCGAATTGGCGTTCGACATCGACTGTAAGGGCCTCGTTGAGCCACATGTCGAAAGGCGTCTCCATTGTCACATCGCTTCCACACTGGTTGTGTTCAAATTCGTGTACTATTACGCCGTGGCAATACCGCAGCCGAAGATCGGTGGTAAACTGGTCCACAAGCGCTGCAGATGTGATAATCGTTGTGTTGCCCACGTTCTCCATGCCACCAAAATTGGATTTTTCCATGCAAATCGTCCTGTAAACCTCCCTTGCATATTCGTAGTCCTGTGTGGATCCCTGCCACATGATGGCCTTCTTTAGAATCCGCATTGGAAGAACCGCGTCCGCCGTGCGGCCGGGCGGAACAAGGTATTCCAGACTGACTCGCCTTCCGGATGGGTAAACCACCTCGTCAGCATGAACATCGTACGTACCAACGCATACAAGGAACAGATATGGAGCCATCGGTATTGAGTTGTCATAGGTGATCACCTGACGCGATGAATCGCCTGCCTTCAGGATCGGCTTGCCGTCCGGATTCGTCGGCCTGTATACGTCGCCATTCGATATGAGATGCGTATATCGAGCATCTGCTTCAATTTTCGTCCGCATCGTACACTTGGCCGTGCAATCGTCGAAGATGGGCATTATCCGCTGAAAACCCCATTGCTGGCACTGGGATATGTACTGCTGGGGCGCCCCCGGCGGAGTCGTATCCTTGTAGATTCCCTCGAGTACATTGTCCGACGGAACACAGTTCGTAATTGCTCGGACCGATACGCGATCGCCTGCCTTCGCAGGAATATGCAGTTCTACACACAGTTGAGAACGTTCCTTGTCATAGTTATAATCGAGCGGCCGGACCGGCACGTCGCCGGATTGCACGGCAACGATTTCAAGGTCACGTGCATCAAAACAGATCCGCGCGATATCACGGCGAGCCGTCATCCGCAGCGTCGCATCAGCTTCCACCACGCCATTCTTGAAGTTCAGGCTTATGTCTATGTGATCAAGATTGACAGGAAGCGGCGCGAACTGCGTCGCGCTGTAAAGGAACGTGCTTGTGATCTTCGGTTCTGTCTTATTGGCATTCACAATGTTGTTCTCTCCAGAGATCAAGTATTATCGTCGCACAGGGCCGAAAAGCGACCACAAAAAGAGAATGCGCCCTGCCCCACAAACAAAGCCGCTCCTGCCAGACCGTCGCTCAAGAATAGAATGCCTTTCGCTCTGTGCCGGGCCGGCGATTCCTTCCGCAAGTGCTTGCAGACTACCCCCGATTCAACTATAGCATACTCATGTAGAGTCATTCAGTGCCTCAGAACAGATAGTTAGGTCGCTTCTATATGCAATGGTACTACGCGATCGGCAAAGAGCGGAAGAGCCCCGTCAATGACGACGAGATTCGTCGGCTCATTCAGGACGGAACTCTCACAGCCACAAGCCTTCTCTGGAACACTACAATGGGGAGTGCTTGGACTCCCCTCGCCAATATTCCGCGGCTTCTCTCTGAACCAGATGCCGCGCAGCCCGGTCTATCCGACCCACCCGCAGCGACGGGAACTCAATCTGCACTGAAGTTCGCGAAACAGGCCTCGCGTTCCGCACCCCAACAAACTACACCGGCACCCGACCAGACCAATGCTGCAGATGCGCTGCGCGTCGCAAAAGCGGGGTCGCCAAAACTCTGGCTCGTGGTGAAATTCTCCCCTTAGTAAGAGACGCCCTCTCTCAGTGCATGGACTCAAGGAATATCGTGGCAAAGGCAACCGACAGGCTGGCGTGGGTGGATTGTGAGATGACTGGACTGGATCCCGAACGGGATGTCATCCTCGAGATCGCCTGCGTAATCACCGACAAGTCACTTCAACTTGTTGAAGCCGGACCGAGCATAGTCATAAACCAGCCAAAGCGAGTCCTGGACCGCATGGGAACGTGGTGTAAACGGCAGCATGGTAAGAGCGGTCTTGTGGAGGAGGTACTCAAATCAACCGTGGCAAATGACCAGGCCGAAAAGGCCATCCTCACGTTTGTCCGAAAACACTGCCTGAAAGGTGTCAGCCCTCTTTGCGGCAACTCGGTGTGGTACGACCGTATCTTTCTTGCCAGGCACATGCCGACTTTGAACACATTCTTTCATTACCAGATCGTAGACGTGAGTTCTATCAAGCTTCTCGCGAAATACTGGTACCCAAAAGAGGCAAAGCCTCCATCGAAGTCGGACACACACAGGGCGATGCCGGATATTCTTGAGTCCATAGAGGAGCTCAGGTGGTATCGCAAGCTTCTCTGGCGCTAGCCCGGAATGGCGCTTTATGTTGCGCGCAACATAAAGCGCCATTCCGGGCTAGTATGTTTTCCTTCGAAAACACCGTCACTTCTCTTTTGGGGTGGTTTCCTGAATAGCTTGCCCAGGATGCCTCTGCTGGAAGCTAATGGAAACTCTTCCGGGTCCCGCAAACGATTATCATTCAGTTTTGCGAAGCAAAACTTTCTAGCAGCCCGTGTGGAACGCCAGATGCTGGAGAACCTCTTGCTGCTCCAACGGCTTCATGATGTAGCCACTAGCGCCACACATGAACATCGTATTGACAACATTAGGCGTCAGGAAGGCGGTCAT
>SPBP01000236.1 GCA_004525935.1 Lentisphaerales bacterium
AACAATGAATACGCGATTATTCTGCACGACATACTGCACGTCCTTCTCATACATGCAATATGCCCGGATCAACTGGTCAACGTTCTGGATGCGCTCGCTCTTCGCCATGAAGTCTTCCTGGATCTTGCTACGACGTTTCAGCTTTTCATCTTCCGACAATTCCTCGTTTGCCTCGATATCGGCGGTTGCCGTGACAAGATCGGGCAGCACGTATCCCTCGGGATCGCTCGGATTCAACGCTTCACAGCCTTTCTCGGTCAAACTCGCGTCGTGCCCTTTCTCGTCTATGACAAAGTATAGCTCTTCCCGCAGGGCCCGGGCCTCGTCCTTGTGCATGTCCGTAAGCATCGTGTCTTCAATCCGTTCGAGTAGCCGCCGCGTAGCCGGTTCTTCCAGCATGTGCATGAACTGCTTGTGCTTGGGCATCCCCTGGTGCACTCGGTACAGGTAGGGCTGAGCTTCGGAGTCTTCGCCTTTCTCGAGGTGTTCCCTGGCCACCATCATGTACCGGTTCACCAGCTCCCGCTGTTTTCGGACCAGCGCGTCCACCTTGGGACGCAGTTCCTTGTACTGGTGTGACGATTCCGCCACGGGACCGGAGATAATCAGTGGAGTCCGAGCCTCGTCGATAAGGATGCTGTCTACCTCGTCGATAATGGCATAGAAGTGGTCCCGTTGGACCTGGTCCTCGGCACGTGTTGCCATCCCGTTATCGCGCAGGTAATCGAACCCGAACTCACTGTTGGTTCCGTAGGTAATATCCATGGAATATTGCTCCCGCCGTTCAGCGGGATCCATGTCGTTCTGGATACATCCGACCGTGACACCGAGCCGTTCATACAGCAGCCCCATCCATTCGGCATCTCGACGGGCCAGGTAGTCGTTGACCGTCACAATGTGCACACCGCGGCCTGACAGGGCATTGAGGTAGGCCGGCATCGTAGCCACAAGCGTCTTGCCTTCGCCCGTAGCCATTTCGGAAATACCGCCACGATGAAGTGCGATGCCGCCGATCAACTGCACATCGAACGGCACCATCTCCCATTTCACCGTACGCCCACAGACCTGGTACTCCGTACCGAGCAGACGGCGGCTGCAGTTCTTCACGACTGCGAAGGCCTCGCACATGATGTCGTCGAGTGTTTCTCCTTCGGAGACCCGGCGCCTGAATTCCGCCGTCTTCTCACCAAGCTCTGCGTCCGACAAAGACTTGTACTGCCCATCCAGTTCGTTGATTCTGTTGATGAACGATCGGACCGCCTTGACAGTTCGGGCGTTCTTGGTTCCGGCCATCTTTCTGACGAGCCATCCTATCATTCACACCTCTTCGGACCGTGATGTCTCCCGCGTGGCTCGGTCCTGTTTCTTATGATGCATGGACAATTGTCGGGCTGCCGGAACATGGTCAATTGCCAATCCGGAACACCCTACTTCCCGAGTGCAAGCCGTTCGGCAAGACAATCGGGAAGGCCGGCGTTAATGATCTTCCTCTGCGCCGTCTCAATATCATACTCAATCCTGCGCAGTTCCACTTCTCTTTCCTGCATGTCGTATATTACGTACGATGCGAATGGATTGCCATCCCTCGGCTGACCCACGCTCCCGACGTTGATGAAGTATTTCTCTCCCCGCTCAATCTTCATTCTGTCCAGTTGCATCGTCTTAATGCGACTGCCATAGCGGAACGCAATTGGAACATGCGTATGACCATGGAAACAGACCGGGGTAACCTGGTAGCTGAAATGGTTCATGGCATCCAGATCGTCAAACACATATCCCCACTGATCCGGCAGGTCCAGCGTAGCGTGAACGATCATGAAGCCCGCAACTGCCCGCTTGTACCGGAGATTCTTGAGCCATGCCCTCTGTTGTTCGGATAGTTTCTTGCGTGTCCAGTCGATCACGGCGGCAGCAAGCGGATGAAAACTCCCCAGATCCTCATTGTGCGAGCAATAGTGATCGTGATTCCCTCGTATGCACGGACAATTGAGCCCTCGAAGTCTCTCAAGGCACTCTATCGGATTGGCGTTGTAGCCGACGATGTCGCCAACGCAAGCGTAAGACGTCACATTCTGTGAAGCCGCATCCTGCAGCACGGCATTCAAGGCTTCCCAGTTGCCGTGTACATCGCCGACTATTGCGTAACGTTCGTGAGCCATTGAGGGAAAGACCCGGGGGTTGTCATACATCCAGTAGGGACGTTGCGATGGCTAGATCTTCGGGGACCGTTATCTTGATGTTGCGCCAGGAAGAGGGAACCAGCCTTATGCCTTTGTGAACAAGCTCGACTGCCGAGGCCTCATCGGTCACCGTAAGGCGCTTCTTATTCGCTGCTGCATACCCCTGCTCCAGGAGCTCTTTCTTGAAAGTCTGGGGAGTCTGCACGGCCCATAGGTGAGCCCTGTCGATCGTCTTGGAAACAACCATGCCCTTGGGCACTTCCTTGACAGTGTCCGTGATCTTGGCCGCAGCCACGCCTGAGCCGTATCTCTTTGCCGACTTGATTGTCTCGGAAATCAGCTGCGGGGTTACGCAGGGTCGCGCCCCGTCATGCACGGCCACGATGGTCACCTCTTCATCCATTTCTGCAAGACCGTTACATACGGAGTCCTGTCGCCTGCTGCCACCGGGCAGAACCTTGGTAACCTTCGAGCAGCCGTATAGCTGCACCAGGCCACGCGCAGCACTCAGACGGTCCTTGCGCACAACAAGAATAATAGTGTCAATGTCGGTGCAGTTTTCGAATGCCAGCATGGAATAGGCCAAGACAGGCTGGGTTCCGAGGGAAAGGAACGCCTTGTCGGCCTGCGGACCCATCCGTTCGCTCTTGCCTCCTGCTACAACCAATCCTGCAATCATATCATTCTCCCCAAAAAGCTCGTCTAGATGCTTTGAAGTTTGGGCCAATCGTCCCCCGCAGTCAAGGCAATTGCGACAGAGCATGACGCAGATCATGAACCTGTCACAGGAACCTGCCGGCGCGATCACCGGTCAGGCGTCCGTCCGTGATCGTCAGGACTCCGTTCACAATCAGGTGCTCAACACCTTCGGCAAGACGATGTGGACTACCGTAGTCGGAGATATCGCGTAACCGTGACGGATCGAACACCGTGATGTCGGCCATGGCCCCCTTCTTCAAGACGCCACGATCAGTCAGGTTGAAATGATCGGCAGGCAGGGATGTCATCTTCCTGACCGCTTCCGGAAGTCCCACTGTGTTGCCATCAATTGATGCCCGGAGAAATCGGGGGAAGCTGCCATAGTCGCGTGGATGTGGATAGTCGTGACTGAGTGGACCGTCTGGTGAACGTAACGAGGCGTCGGTGCAAAGCATTACAAAGGGCTCAGCAAGAATCCTCCACATATTCTCTTCGCTCATCCCAAAGAAGAAGGCAGAGGTCTTGAGTTCATCCAGCTCGACCAGTCGCAGAACGGCATCAACCGGGTCAACACCCATATTCTCTGCAACCTCGAGCAGCGGTGTGCCGCGATAGGCTAGGTTGTCAGGATGACTGGTAGATCCGATTGTTATCCCGGCCCAATCCTCCTCAGAGCTCCTGGCCCGCAGCAGGTCTTCCCTCAGCCTGGCACGATCACCCGAGGTCCGAAGTCGTTCAAGGGTTCTTGCCCTGCCACCCTCCTCTGCCCATGCCGGAAAGAGGACATCTACTTCCGTGCAACCGGAGATGTAAGGATACCTGTCGGCTGCAACGTCGATCCCCGACGCGCGCGCGCGCTGAATAGTTGCCAGCGCCGTCTCGACAAGGCGCCAGTTAGTTCGACCTGCCGTCTTCAAATGCGATACCTGGACACGACACCCACTGTCCCGCCCTATGCATATGGTTTCCTCAATGCTTTCAATCAGATCCCTACCTTCGCTGCGCATATGACTGGTGTAGATGCCACCATGGCGGCCCGCTACCGAGGCAAGTTCGCTCAGCTCCTCGGGATGTGCGAACACACCCGGCGGATAAACAAGTCCGGTGCTGAGTCCACGCGCTCCCTGCTCAAGGCATTCTTCCAGAATCCGCATCATCTCCCGAATTTGGGCCGGGCTGGGAGGTGTGGCATCATAGCCGACAACGCCAGCGCGAAGATTGTTGTGGCCCACCAGCAGGACTACGTTCGGAGCCGGCCGCACACGGTCAAGCAGAGCGCGGTATTCGGCAACCGATCGCCATGCACCGGGATACGTCTTGTCTGCCCAGTCGGAAGGCATTTGATAGCCCCCGATGAGGGGCGCCGCTGATGCGCCGCAATTGCCGACAACTTCGGTGGTAATGCCTTGGAATATCTTGCTGGGCGCAGAGGGCTCGATAAGCAGATAGGTGTCGGAATGTGAATGGGTATCAACAAAGCCCGGACAGACGATCATGCCCGTGGCGTTGATTTCCCGGCGGGCAGAAACTGCTGACAGTTAGCCCAACTCGACGATCCTGTCTCCAGCCAATCCGACGTCGCCGCGGAGCTCGGAGGCGCCGGTACCGTCAACTATTCTGCCGCCTGAGATTTTCAGTTCGAGCATGGACCTGCCTGAGTCCTCAGACCTTCGCGCCTGCCCAGGGTTCATCCCGGGGATCTTCTGCTGTATTTCTTCTCGTTCCCTTTGCGCCAGTGTGACGAAGTTCCTCAGCTTGT
>SPBP01000093.1 GCA_004525935.1 Lentisphaerales bacterium
GGAACTGGGCATGCCGGCGTTTTATACGGATCACCGTGAGATGCTCAAGAAGGAAAAGCTTGATGCTGTGAGTTGAGCAACATCCGATGGCGGACATTGCCCCGTCTCGCTGGCAGCGATAAAGAAAGGATTACGTTTTTTGATGCGAACGACAGCTATGTAGCAACGGTCAGATTCAAGAATGGCGCGCTGGGTACGGTGCACTCCACTCGCTGGGCGCCCGGGCACGCCAACAGTTTGCGTTTGCGCGCATACGGGACAAAGGGCGGGGTGGACGTGGATCTCGATGCGTCGTTCAACGAATACAAGAAATGCGTCGGCAAAGAGGCTATGCGGAAGACGGAATGGACGACGGTGAAATGCGGGGCGGTCCCGGATAACCACAAACGATTCATTGCGGCGATTCGGTCGGGGAAGCAGGATCCATCTGATTTCCGGAATGGATTACAGGTGCAGAAGTATCTGCATTACAGCGCTGAGTCGGATAAGAAGAGGCGCCCCCTGAAGGTCAGGTAGCGCCAAGCCGGACTGCATTTGAGTTTCTTCTCTATCTGCAGGCAAGTGCTGCATGCACTGGAAGGTTGGCGATTATGAGTGCACGGATGGAAGAGATAAAGAAGACACTGCGGAAGATGGGGGATCCGGAGCGGGCCGGGCATGCTCAGCGGTATTTCAAGACGGGTAAGGGTGAATACGGAGAGGGCGACAGGTTCATCGGAATCCGCGTACCGGCCCTGAGACAGTGCGCGAAGTCCTACGCAGAGACCCCGCTGAAAGATGCGCTGCAATTGCTGAAGTCGCCCGTCCACGAAGATCGAATGGTCGCACTGTTCCTGATGGTCGCCCGGTTCAAGCGTGGGTCAGAACAGGAACGTGCGGCAATATATCGGGGTTACCTGGCACACACGCGGTATATCAACAACTGGGACCTGGTAGACTGCTCGGCCCCATACATTGTTGGCGAGCATCTGTTCGACAAGAGCAGGAACCAACTCCATAAGCTGGCCCGATCAGAAAGCCTGTGGGAGCGGCGCATCTCGATCATATCGACATTCTACTTTATACGGCACGACGACTTTACGGATGCGCTCGCGCTTGCGCGCACGCTGCTGCATGACAAGGAGGACCTGATGCATAAGGCCGTTGGCTGGATGTTACGCGAGTTAGGGAAGCGTAACAGGCCCGAAGAGGAACAGTTCCTGACTATGTACTATAATGAAATGCCGCGTACGATGCTGAGATATGCGATAGAGAAGTTCCCGGAACGCAGGCGTAAGGCGTATTTGCACGGGACAATCTGATGGCAAAGAAATTCGATAGAGGATAGAAGATAGCAACCACGGAACTGAGGGAACTCATTACGGAAGGGCGCAAAGGACGCGAAGAAAACCGCCGATGTGTGAGTGAGTGAGTGTGGGTGTGTGAGTGAGGTGTCAGGTGTCGGGTGTCAGGAAATGGGCAATCGTAATCGTCCTCAGAGAGGAACGTGAAGCGTGACGAACGGTCCTGGTCCTTCGTCCTCGGAAGTTCGACGAATAACGCGGTTTTCGAGGATGAGGACGAGGACGAGGACGATGAGAGCAGAACATCCAACATCCAATCCCGACACCTTGAACGTTGTCCGCCAAAGGCGGATCCGCCTCCGGCGGAAACCCAGAACATGGAGCTACGGATGAATACAAAGGACAGGGAAATACTACGTGACCTGGCGAAGCGTGTTGTAGAGATAGCCGATTCGCCTGAGATGGCTGAGAGGCGGAGAAGGTGGGTGGAACATAACACACTGCGTTCCACTTATCCGATGCTACTGGTCTTTCCCGAGGGTGCATGGTGCGAACTGTTGACGGATGACGCCATCAAGTGCAGCGATAAACGGGCCCGTGGTTTCGAATACAACCTGCGCGCACGCATTGATGCGTTCGAACATTTCCGGGACGATATGGTGGTGGAAAAGGAATGGGTGGTATCAAAGCGGATCAAGGATACCGGGTGGGGGCTGGATCCGCTGTGGATTCCGAGTCCCACGGCGCGGGGTGCCCGACATTTTGACCCGGTAATCAAGGAACCGTCGGACCTCAAGAAACTGCGGTATCCGGAAGTCTCCTACGATGAAGCAGGCACGATGGAGGATATGAAGGAAATCGAGGATCTGTTTGGCGGCATCCTGACGATCCCGTTCCGGGGCGTGACGCATCTGTCGTATCATATCATGTCCCAGTACACATCGCTCCGGGGCCTTGAAGAAGTGATGATGGATATGTATGCCGAACCGCGGATGCTTCATGACGCGATGGCCTTCTTCGAAGAGGGCCATCACAGGATACTACGGCAATACGTCGATATGAACCTGCTTTCATTCAACAATGACCTTACTTATCACAATTCGGGCGGCAACGGGTATAGCGATGAGCTTCCGTTGCCGGACGCGGATCCTGCGCGTGTGCGGCCGAAGGATATGTGGGCCAGTGCGGAAGCGCAGGAGATGGCACAGGTTAGTCCTGAACATCATGACGAGTTCGTGTTGCAGTACGAGAAACGACTGCTGGCACCGTTCGGATTGCTGGGCTACGGATGCTGCGAGGACCTGACCCGGAAACTTGATCGCGTGCTCACGATCCCGCGTATGCGGCGAATATCCATTTCGCCGTGGTCGAATGTTGATTCGTGCGCTGAGCAGCTGAAGGGGAAATGCATCTTCTCGTGGAAACCGAATCCGGCGCACCTGGTCGGACATTTCGACGAGGCCGCGGTCCGGGAGTATGTGCGACACACGGTTACGGCGGCCCGGGCGAACGGGTGTGTGTTGGAGATGATTCTTAAGGATACGCATACCTGCGAGCATCAAACTGAGCGGTTTGATGAGTGGACGAGAATTGCGAGGGAAGTGATCCTGGAGGAATGGGGGGAAACTGCAGGACAACGGGACAACGGGACCACAGGACTACCCTTCGACTCCGCTCAGGGCAAGCAGGACCACTGAGGGAACTCATTACAGAAGATCGCGAAGAACGCAAAGAGGCCCCAGATAATAGATGATAGACGATAGAAGATAGAAACTGCCTATAGCCACACTTGTCCGCCTCTGGAGGAAACAGGCACAAAAGACACAAAGAAGAACTGAACAAGCAACCCTTCACTACGCTCAGGACAAGCCGCCGACGGGTCACGCCGCAGCCTGCGGCGAAGGCGGATGAACGCAGATGGGGAACGGAATGTGTGTGAGTAAGGTGTCATGTGTCAGGAAACGGCAATCGTCCTGGAAGTTCGACGAATAACGCTGTGTTCGAGGACGAGGACGAGGACGATGCACACTCCGATACTCCCACACTCCCAAACATGCAGTTCTCTGCACCCCTGCGCCTCCAGTGGCACGGCGAAGTGCTTGGCACGAAGACGGCTGCGGGAGGGGGAAGCAGTACGAGTGTTCAATTGACAAGGCGGTGCTGACGGAATAGAAATGACCGTCTGATGACAGCAAAATTATGAAACGGTGAAGTTGTGAAAGAGATCCGGAAGAAAATTCGAAGTGCCATGGACAAGATGCCGGTCATAGATGTGCACACGCACCTTGGCTTGCGCGGTTACAGGCAGGTGCGTTGTCTTGCTGACATTGCAGGATACCACTGGCTCGTTCTCGAATTGCACCGGGCGGGCGCGGATGTCGACGAGAAAGAGTCGGCCAGGGACCCGGAAGGGTTCATGAAGAAGGCGATTCCGTATTTCGATCGGATCAAGCATACGTCGAATCATTACTGCATGATCGGCATGCTCAGGGATCTTTACGGGTTTAAGGGCCGCACAATTACCGCGGCGAACTGGCGGGCGCTCGATAAGAAGATCCGGGCAAAGGCGAAAGACACCTCGTGGCTGCGGACCGTTGCCGACATGGCAGGCATTAAGCATATGACGGTTGCGTACAGTGATGGCATGCCCGACAAGTCGGATCGCTATATTCCGTATGAATACGGTGAATACATGTTTGCCGCGATCACTCGCAAGGCAGTTGACCAGATCGTGGGGAAGGGGAATCCTCGGCCAACCTCGATCAGCGTCCTCGAGAAAGCCATCGAGAAACGGGTCAAGCTGTTGAAGTCGAAGCACGGAGTGCGTGCGCTGCATATATGGATTCGGGATACCTGGGCATATGTTCCTTATGATAAGGCGAAGATGGACAAGTTATTGCGCGCGGCGCTGGCGGGCAAGAAGCTCAGGGTTGCTGATGAGGATCAACTGATAAGTTGCACCGCAGACATAACCGCGGCCGCTGCCGGGAAACTCGATATGACGCTTCAGTTGTTCCACGGAATGTGGCGCTACACGGAAGACTATCATCAGTCAGCATGCAGCTTCTGGAACCAGGATTACATGCGCGCGATACCCATGTTTGCGAAGAAGCATCCGGAAACTATGATGGATATCTTTCTGGGCACGCGCATTCCCAGTCATGAGGCCTCATCGATAGCGCGGAGTTACAGGAATATTTCGGTGAGTGGCGGTTGGTGGCATGGTTTTACCGCGAACACGTTGCATACCTTCTTCAGGGATCGGCTCGAAATGCTGCCGGACACGGCATGGAATGCATACTTTTCGGACGGCTACACGATAGAATGGGCGTATGCCAAGTTGCGCCTGACCAAGAACCGGTTGTCGCTTGCGCTGGCCGAGTTGGTAGAGGACGGACTCATGACGGTGGGCGATGCGCTGGCGATAGCGAGGAAGCTTCTGTACGATAACGCGAAGCGGATCTATAAGCTGTAGCAGAGCGTGTCCCTCCTTCGCCAGAGGCTACTGAGGGCAGGCGCGTGTCGGGGTCCTGCCTGTGTGAGTGTGTGGGCCCGCCTGCAGCATTGCGGGCAGGTATAGGAATATGGGAGTCCATTCCTGACGCCTGACATTAGTATCCTGCATCTGGCGGCCGGAACACTGTTTGCGGAATAGTCATGAAAATGGGGCATCCAATCAGATTGCACCATGATATGACACCCTATTGCTGGGCTGATGTGCCGGAAGAGAAGTATAAGAACTTCATGTCTATCAAGGGTGCCCGGAAAGACTCGCAGACGTACTCTGCGGTTGGCATGCCGTATCTCCTGCAGATCGAGCCGACGAATATCTGCAACCTTTCCTGCCCGCTGTGCCCGGCCGGGAGGAACGAACTGGGTCGCGATCGGCGCCACATGAGCCTGGCGGAATTCCAGCGGCTTGTGGACGATATTGCGCAGTGGCTCCTGCTTCTCGTCATGTGGAACTGGGGTGAGCCGTTCATTAATCCCGATCTTCCGGCGATGATCCGGTATGCCGCTGAGCATGACATCAAGACGGTTACCAGCACGAACGCGCATTTCCTGAACAATCCGGACTATGTCGAGTCGATCCTGACTGCCGGACTGAGCACGCTGATTGTGGCGATTGATTCCGTGTCATGCGACAGTTACAACGTCTATCGTAAGGGAGGGGAACTCGACCGGGTCCTTGCCGGGATCGAGGGCCTCGTTGCGGCGAAGAAACGACTCGGTTCCGACACATGCATCAACTTTCGCATGGTTGTCATGCGGCAGAATGAGCATGAGGTCTCCGCCCTGCGAACGCTGGCCCGGACCATGGGGGCGGATCGGTTTACGCTGAAGACCCTGAACCCTTCGTGTGGCCTGGCCTCGCTTGACGGCGACCTGTTGCCGCATAATCCGCGTTACAGGCGATACCGGTACAAGCCGGGCACTTATGAACGAATCCGCAAGGACGGTCCATGCAACCGCATATGGTCCATTGCGAACATCCACTCGAATGGCGACGTGGTTCCATGCTGCTACGATTATGACGCGAGTCTCAAAGTTGGCAATGTGTTCGAGGAACCGCTAAGCCGCCTATGGAATGGACCCGCGTATCGCGCGCTGCGTGAACGCATCTGCCGGAACAGAGAGAGCATCCAGCGTTGCCATGAGTGTTGGATCAACTACGAACTGTCAGACAGCGGATGGTTCGTTGAGTCGACGGCTTTGCAGGGCGGGGACCTGCGGGGTCGACTGAGAGACATCCTGCGCAGAACCGTCTACAGGGGCGGTGTTCGGCGGATAGGGAATGCCATGCGCCGAAAAGTCGGCATGCTGCACCGAAGCGCTGTGTAGGGCGAGACCTGTCTACGCTTTACGATGTGCCATGCGTTGACGCACGGCTTCGTACAGCAGAATGGTGGCAGCCTGTGCGACGTTGAGGGAATCGGCCTGGCCGAGCATAGAGATCATGACCTCCATGTCGGCATGCTGCAGCCAGGGATTGCTCAAGCCGTATTGCTCTGCCCCGACGACAATGGCAGTGGCCGCGGCAAGATCGACATCGGTGTAGCAGGTCTTCGCATGCGGCGTGGTGGCAAGAATCCGAATCTGTTTCTTCTTCAACCAGGCAATGGCATCGGCGGAGGAAGCTTCAAGAACGGGGACAGAGAAGATCGTGCCGACACTGGCTCGGACCACGTTTGGATTCCATATATCGGTGCATCTGTCGCATACGATGACCGCATCTGCACCGGCCGCGTCGGCGGATCGGAGAAGAGTGCCGAGATTGCCGGGTTTCTCAATGGACTCGGCCACGAGCAGCAGTGGATGAGGCGACAGGCTGATGTCGTCCAGCCCGCGGTGAACCTGTTTTGCGACAGCGAGCAGGCCCTCGGGCCTGTCCCGGTAGGCCATCTTCTCGAACACTGCCTGCTCACACTCTAATACCTGTGAATTTGCCTCGCGTGCACGAGCGATCAGAGCATCTTCGTTCTTGCCGAGAAATAGTGCCGGGCAAGTGAACAGGGATACCGGCGAGTGCCCGTTGTCCATCGCCCGCTTGATTTCCCGGTAGCCCTCAACGATCATCAGGTTCGCTTCGTCACGGTGAGAACGCCGACGTAGTTTGACTACCTCCTTGACCGATGGATTGCGCAAGCTGGTAATCGGGGGATCGAGCTTCGGCATGGTCGTTGTCCTGCGGACTACGGAACGTGGTAGATGTAGGCTTCCGCTGTAGCCGAGTAGGCCTGGGAATTGGTTGAGTCCCCACCGATCGACGAGGTAACCGTCAGAACCAGCAGGTTCGTTGAGTTGGTTTCCGAATGGAGGCTTGTGTAGACAACGATCCCGCCGTCGGTTCTGTCAAGAATCGCCCAGCGCTGGGTAGAGGACGTGTCGATTGACCACGTATACGAATTGCCACCGTATGCGATGAACTGTTGTGACTGGCCCTGTCGCAGCGAGGTGGTTTTGGGTTCGACAGTGATTGAAAAGTCGCTTGGGTCTCCAACTTCGAGGTCGCAGGCTGCCAGAAGGGCGGCAAGTCCTGCTGCAACGGCCACGAGCGGCCAGCCTGAGAGTCGTCTTCTAGAAGAGCTCGGGTTCATGCGAGTCCTTTCATCTGCTGGATGGAATAGATGTTACGGGGCAATCATAGGCCGTTCCGGCCCGGTGTCAATAAAGCAACGGGAGCTGAGCGTCGGTAACCAATAAGATTCTCCCGCATTTGTCCGCCTATATTTGTGGAGGAGAGGCGCAGGGGAGCAGAGAGCGCAGAGACATGCGGATGTCTATAGCCACAAAGAGGCGCAAAAGAACGCAAAAGACCTGACAGGATGAACCCCGCCTTGCGGGGCAGGCACGATAACCCCGGGATCCATCCTTATCTTCATTTAATGCCCTATTCGAGGACGAAGGACGACGACGATTACGATTCTTCTGGATGTCCAATATCTGCTGACACCCGACACGCTCATACGTCGGGTTTTGGGATTGCCCGGAGACGCGGCGTCTGCAATACTAATTATCCATGCGAGAGGTAAGGTAATGAGATTCACCGCAACAACGAAGACTAGAGCCATGCTCGTGGCAGTATTGTCGCTCGCCGGCCCGGCCATTGCCGCCCCGGTAGTGATTGATGGCATCGCCGCATACGTGAATGACAGAGTTGTCCTCATCAGTGATGTGAACAGGGTGATTGCTCCGCTCTATGCCAAGCTTCGCCAGACTTACACAGGCGACGAAGTGAATGTACGGATCATGGAGGCATACAAGGAAGCCCTCGACATGCTGACGGAACGGCAGTTGATCCTGTCACATTACGAGCTGCCCAATCCCGACGCGGTAGATGCGCTGGTTGACGACCAGATGGACGAATTGGTCCGCACGAAGTTCGATGGGGACCGGAGCGAGTTTATGGATGCGCTGGCCGAGGATAGAGTCACACTGGAGGAATGGCGTGGTGAAATGCGGGACCGGATCATCATTTCATTGATTCAACGCCGCGAAGTTGGAGACAAGATAGTGGTGTCGCCTGGCGCCGTACGCATGGAATACGAGAAAAGCAAGGACGCGTATACAAGCACAGAGAAAGTCAAGCTGCGCATGATTGTACTCAGGAAAGATGCACGCGCGAAGCCGGAGATCAAACGGGCGCAGGCCGAGAGTGTCAGGAAACTTGCGTTTGAGGGCTCGGACTACGCCCAACTTGCCAACGATTTCTCCGAAGATGTGAGACGGGAACAAGGCGGCGACTGGGGATAGGTTGCCTACGACGAGCTTCGGGACGAATTGGCGAAGGCTGTGTCGGAGACCGGGTCGGGCGAGATCAGTGATGTGATTGAGCTTGATGACGCGTTCTAC
>SPBP01000418.1 GCA_004525935.1 Lentisphaerales bacterium
CCTGAAGGCCCGTCAAGATCCAGGATCCTGCCACGGAAGACTGTTGTTCCGGCTACAAGACAAACGACATCACCCGGTCTTACGCCGGCGGCTGCAAGATCGGGCCGGGCATCCGGGGCAATGTCCGAGTTTACTGCCAGCCTGCGCACGAAATCGGTCAGGTTTACGGTGCCATCAGCGCTCACAGTCCCGGTCGCGTGCACAAGCTTCCTGCATATTTCTTCCCAGGTTCGCGACGGCCTCGCGCTGCCCGCTACGCTCAGCAGGAAACGCGTGGGATCCCCGGTGTTATCCCGCGCAGTGGCGGCACCAGTTACGATGTGATACTGTGGGTTATCCCGCTCAAACTCATCAATTGCCGCGCGCATGGCATCGGATACCGGCGCGACGTACCAGCAGACCACTTCCTTCACCCCTGAAGCGGAGTCGGCCCGCTGAGATCGCGGGTACAGAAGCCATGCCACGAACAACGCCAGCGCTACCGATACCCAGATCGAAATACTTCTGAGTTCGGACCTGTTGCGAAGCAGTTTCAGTGGAGCCCTCTCCAATGCCGGCAGTGCCTGCCAATCATTCATACGTGAGGCTGGTTGCCGACCTCGTAAATATCTAACTATGAAGCGAAAGTCAACCACGGGAATTTGACGTCGTCCGATGAGCATGTTTAGCGCAACTTCTGATCGAACAGCCTTCCTAATTGCACTACAGTGCCTGGCATGTCGAAGGATAACAAACAGTTCACTAACCGGGATCTGCGTGACATAGTCCTTCGTTTCGGGGCTGGTCATTATGTTATTGCCGACGTGGAGAACAACCGCTACGAGATTCCGGACGTGAGTCAGTAGAAAGCGCTGAACCATGATCAAAAACACCTTCTGCCATATTCCGGGAATCGGCGCAACGTCCGAACGGCAGTTGTGGAATAGCGGACTGCTCTCGTGGGAGTCAATCGACGAAGCCGCCGTCAAGTCGCTGAGTAGAAAACGGCGAGATCTGCTGCTCCGATACGCCGGGGAGTCGGCGGAGCATCTTTCGGAAGGTAATGCACGGTATTTCGATGAGCGTCTTCCGGCAAACCAGGCCTGGCGAATGTTTCCCGATTTCGAGAACTGGGTGGCATATCTGGATATTGAGACCACGGGCCTGAGTGGAGACAGCGACTATATTACTACGATCGCGCTATACGACGGCCTGAACATCTATCACTACGTCAGGGGCGATAATCTGGAAGACTTTGCCGATCGCATCGCCTCCTACAAGCTGATTGTGACGTTCAACGGCAAGACTTTTGATGTGCCCTTCCTCCGAAAGCATCTCGGCCTCCCCATGCCCCATGCCCATATTGACCTGCGCTACGTCCTTGCGAGCCTTGGCCAGACCGGCGGACTGAAAGCCTGCGAAAAGCGTCTTGGCCTGGACAGGGAAGACCTCGCAGACGTAGATGGCTTCTTTGCGGTATTGCTCTGGCGCGACTATATGCAAAACGGTAACAGAAAATCACTCGACACACTCCTGGCCTACAACATAGCTGATGTGGTCAACTTGGCCGTGATCATGCCGATGGCCTACAACATGAAGATCCAGGACACGCCCTTCAGCGGGAGCCATAAGCTCCCGCTTGTCGCCGCTCCTGATATTCCCTTCCAAGCCGACAGGGAGACGATCAACAGGATCAAGTTAAGAACTTCTTGGTGAGGCCTGTTTGAACAAACATGCGATCATCGCTGACTCTTAATCCGTGCGCTTAATCGAGCTGCCTGCCCTCGACGTTGGTAGGGCGAGGCGCGTGCCTAGCCATGGATCAACGTACGGCTCAGCCGGAGGCTTCGCCCTACCTTTGCGGGCATTTGCGCCGGGGGCGCTTTGGACCGCTTTGTCGATTTGCCGACCAGGTTGCCTATTTCAGACGCGCTTTCACCCTGAAGAATCTGGCATTGGCCGGTACTGCGTTCGTGTATTGCCTGAACTCGCTTGAAACAGCTTCAATGTTCGTCTGGCCCAGGATCCCGAGCCAGCCGCCTGACGGCAAGTTCGTGGTGTCCTCAAGATCGTACCACCGGCTATGTCCCATTCGTCCGCCATCTGGTCGTTGTCCAGGTCAACCAATCCCTCGTTGTCCTCCGCCGACCCGTAACCGCAGAAGCCGGCCCCGGCCGACTGGTTCAGCCAGCATGCCCAGATCCAGTTCGACGATCGTCCTGTCGTTGATACCCGCACCTCGTCCATTATCCCGTTCCACCGGTTTGTCTCGGGCACCCCGCTGTTCCCTGTCTGCACCCCGATCCCCAATGGACCAAACGACGTCTTCAGTGGTGGCGCATAGGGAACATACACAGCACGGGGCGCACTATCAAAAGTACGCTGGGACGATCATGTCCTGGAAGAACTTCATCGGAGAAGCGAGATCCATCTCTCAGTACCGTTCATCTGCTCTACAGACAGGCATGCTGTTGAGCGTCCGGGCAAACCGAATCACGGAAGAAAACGTACCGAGGATCCCTTGTTCTCGTCGTCGGTTCCA
>SPBP01000226.1 GCA_004525935.1 Lentisphaerales bacterium
AGCAGGAGCAGCGCCGGGAACCAGGTTTCTCTGCGCAGTTCATGTCGGCCATGCACCCCGATATATCGGAGTGCGGCTCAGTGGGGCAAAGAATATCCTGTAAATCCTGTTCATCGTGCCTGCCCCGAAAGGCGGGGTAATCCTGTCGGGCATTTAGTAGTTCATCGGCGTTCATCTGCGTTTATCGGCGGTTGCATTCAAGCGGTGAGGCGGTCCTGCTTGCCACCGGGCACCATGATCACTATGATCTGCGGTTCATGAGTGGTGACGCTACAAGCACGCCAATGATGAAACAATACCGGCGGATCAAGTCGCAGCTGCCGCCAGACACGATCCTGTTCTTCAGGCTTGGCGATTTCTACGAGATGTTCTACGAGGATGCGAAAGCTGCCTCGGAAATACTGGATATCGCTCTGACCCGGCGGAACAACGTGCCCATGTGCGGCATACCGTATCATGCCGCCGAGCTGTACCTCGCGAAGCTCGTTCGGGCAGGCAGGAAAGTCGCCGTCTGCGATCAGCTTGAGGATGCATCGGTCGCCAAGGGAATAGTGCGCCGGGATGTCACGGCGATCGTTACGCCCGGCACCGTTACGCTTGAAACCGTGCTTGAGTCTAAGCAGAACAGTTACCTGGCGGCCGTGTGTGAGGCTGTGGGCATGTTCGGGTTCGCGTTGCTGGATCTCTCGACGGGTGAATTCCAGGTGGAGGAGACGGATAGCGCCGATGTGCTGAAGGATAACCTTGCCAGATTTGCGCCGAATGAATGCATTGTGCCGGTCGAACAGCGCGGGACTGAAACGTTGGGTGTTGCGCTTGCGGAATGCAGGGGTGCGACAGTCACCGAGTGCGACGACTGGATATTTGAGTATGAGGCCGCCCGCGATGTGATACTTCGCCATTTTGGACTGAATTCACTCGAAGGCTTTGGGTGCGAAGGAAGACCCGCCCTTGCCGCGGCCGCCGGAGCAACACTGTATTATGTGAAGGAGAATCTGAAGAGAAACATTTCGCACGTTCGCTCGCTCCATGTTCGGAATCCGTCGGATTTCCTCGTTCTCGATGAAGGCACCTGCATGAACCTGGATATTGTTCCCGTCCGTCGTGCTCCGGGGCAATCCGATGCCACGTCGCTGCTTGGCGTGCTTGATTCGACCAGGACTGGTATGGGTGGCCGGCTCATGCGCGAATGGATGCTTCGTCCGCTTGCGGACGGTCGCGCAATTGCAGCTCGGCATGATGTGGTCGAGGCCCTGTGCGGCGACCGGCCCCTGCTGCAGGAACTGCGGGAGAGACTGGGTTCAATCAGGGACATGCAGAGGATAATAGCGAGGCTCGGTGGAAGCGGAGGAAGCGCACGAGATTTGAGGTCACTTGCACAGTCCCTCGCAAGCCTTCCGGAGATCAGAGCACTTGTCGCGCGGTGTTCGTCAGAGCGCATGCGCGAGATGCACGAGTGTATCGTTTTGTTGCCCGATCTGGTCGAGCTTGTTGGAAAAGCGATTGTCGACGAGCCGCCCGCGACCACCAGGGATGGAGGCATCGTCCGACAGGGGTACAACACGGACCTTGACGAGTTGAGGGACGCCGCGAGCGAGGGTAGGCAATGGCTCGCGGAATTCCAGAATTCGGAAAGGGAACGCACCGGTATCAAGAACCTGAAGGTGCGGCACAACAAGGTGTTTGGCTACTACATAGAGGTGTCTAAGGGGCAGTTGGCGAGTGTGCCGGAGGAATACATTCGGAAACAGACCGTGGCGAATGCGGAACGATTCATAACGCCGGAAATCAAGGAATATGAACGTAGAATACTCGGGGCCCAGGAGCGTTCGATAGCCCTTGAATACGGCGTGTTCTCCCAGATTCGAGATGAGGCCGTGCGGCACACCGATGCCATCCAGCGCGGGGCTGGCGCGATTGCAGAACTCGATGCACTCGCTTCATTTGCGGAACGCGCACTGGCCTTGCGATATGTGCGGCCCGTGTTGACCGAAGGAAGTCGGCTTGAGATCAGGGAAGGTCGACACCCGATAGTTGAACAGATGCCGGGCGCCGAGCGGTTCGTGCCGAACGATACGGTCGTCGATTGCGAGGATGACCAGTTGCTGATGATCACGGGGCCGAACATGGCGGGAAAATCAACTTATATCAGGCAGGTTGCGCTCATAGTAGTCATGGCGCAAGCTGGCTCGTTTGTGCCCGCAACAGCTGCTTCAATGTGCGTCGTTGATCGCGTGTTCACAAGGGTGGGGGCGAGCGATGACCTTGCACGCGGCAGAAGCACGTTCATGGTCGAGATGGAAGAAACGGCGAACATTCTCAACAACGCAACTGCACGGAGCCTGATTGTGCTCGACGAAATAGGGAGGGGTACGAGCACGTTCGATGGAATCAGCATTGCCTGGGCGGTGGCCGAATATCTTCACAATAATCCGCGGGTGCGGGCGAAGACATTGTTTGCAACGCACTACCATGAACTGACCGACCTTGCAGTCACCATGCAGGGGGTCAAAAACTATAATGTCCTCGTGCGCGAAAGAGGGGACAAGGTGGTCTTCCTACGGAAGATCATGCCGGGTCCGGCAGACAAGAGCTACGGGATACAGGTTGCTCGACTTGCCGGGTTGCCGCCCGAGGTTATTGATCGGGCGAAGGAGATACTCCTGAATCTGGAGGAGGGGGAGTTTCTCGAAGCGGGCCAGCCGAAGATAGCGACGCACAGGTCGCGGAAGGCCAGGAAGGATCGTTCTCAGATGACCCTCGTCCTCGGCGAAGACAGCCCGTGAGACGCAGCGTGTGTCCGGCGGAAGCCCCTTTCCCGCCGGGCCTTTGAATTCTTTGACGGATGAACAGGATACTTATCCCTGTATCCTGTTCATCCTGTCAAACGCAGTTCGTGAACTGATGGCTTTGCGTGGGCCTCCCAGGGACAGGCATTTTTCCCATATCGCAGGACCGAGTTTCGCGACAGTGAGAAGATATCGGTCAATGGGAAGTGGATAATGGGGGCTTCGTGCCTCTAATGATGGAGAATGGATCGATTGTCGCGAGTTGGTATGGCTTGTGCTCATGTATAGGGCAACTGAAAAGAAACGGTTGCCCGCCTGACCGGGGTAAGTTGGCGGGAAAGGGGTATCACCATGTCAGTTCTGACAAGTCAGATAAGGGATCGAATGCAGTGGCTGCAGCGGCATGACCGTGCAATGAAAGCGGGGAATCCCCTGATGGGGTTCGTGGAATGCGTAATCTTCGCTGTTTGCCTGGGGTATCTGTTTTGTCACTATGGCCCGACGCAGCGGATTATGGAAGTGGTGCTGAGCCACTTGCGCAGCATAGGGATAATCTGAGGCAAGGTCCCTCAGGCGCGTTGAGCGAGGCCTCTGATCTTCGTTCCAGGTCCGCAGAGATCAAGAAGTGTTCAGCATCCGGCATCCTGCTGACGACAACGATTCAAGCTTCAGAAGACTTGACTCGTTCGTGAAGGTTCTGCACTATTCAGGAGAGCTGTCCCACTTGGTGCGCGAACTTGCAAAGAATCGTGCCCTCGTGTGCGGAGATACTTCATGTCCGGCAGAAAGAAGATTCTGATTCTTGGATGTGGCCTGCTGCTAACGTTATCCTGTGCCGCATTACCGTCCCGGTACGTCATTAATGTGGGTAATGCCGGGAGAACGCCCATCGAGAATGTTGTGGTTGAGTTCGGAGGGACGGTCAGATATGAGGCTGCAACAATCGATCCTGGCACCGATGCCGGAGGGAAGAACAGCGGCGAGCCGATCGGGCTGGTATCCGCTCTTCGCTGGCAGGATTCGACTGGCGTAACGGTAACGAGAGAGATACGACTCGAGAGACCTCTGCCGGACGCTTTTCGCGGGACATTCTACTATCAGATAGGCAGGTCGAACGATGTCCGCCTGTTCATCATGCCTATTGGTGTGGACGGTTCCTCCACGATGCCGTGGGGCAGGCCGGAAGACTGGGAAATGTCCGTTGGTATACCCGGTCTTACACCTGACTGATGATATATTGGTCGTTGAGGCCGCGGGAGAACCAGGCGATATCGGATATTTCACGAGCGAGGTGGCCGGAGGAAGTTTGCAATAGCACTTGCCGCAGTGCCGGTCTTTCGGTAGCATACAGAACATCCTGGTTCGACTATGTTTGACAGGGGTAATAGGGATTCTTGAGAATATGACCGACACGAAGACACGGCGGATATTTCTGGTGGATGATGAGTCCGTAATCCTTCAGACGCTCAGCATGATCCTCTCAATCAAGGGTTACGAGATTGTTGCCGAACAGGACAGCGGCAAGGCGGCTGAGTTTGTTCAGACCGACGAATTCGCTGAATTCGATCTGATGATTTCCGACGTTCGGATGGACCCCGTAAACGGACTGGATTTGCTGAAGATCGCGAAGGAGAAGCATCCCGGCGTTCCGGTAATCATGCTCTCGGCCTTCGGTACGTCAAAGAACACAACGATAGCCAGGGAACTGGGCGCATCGGAGTTTCTGCACAAGCCTTTCAAACCAAATGAAGTCCTTGCTGCCGTTGCTCGTGCTCTGCCTACCTAGAGCAGTTTCAATAAGCCTGTAGCCGTTTCGTCTACTGCATTGCGCATGGCCGGCGTCACGCTGCATCGAAATAGTGCCGCTATTCCTGCTTCGCGTTTCTTGCCCATGCACAATTCGCTACGCCCCTCCAGCTACAGTATTCTTTCAACTGCTCTAGCCCAACTTCCGCGGTCAAGAAAAGCCCTTTCGCCGGCTGCTATTCCGTAAAGCGTTGAA
>SPBP01000033.1 GCA_004525935.1 Lentisphaerales bacterium
CGGTGGTCAGGCCCAGTTCGAGCGTCTTCAATGCGAGGTAGAGGTTCTCCGGGCGTACCGTACGGTTCTTGTAGAACTCCATGCCGGTATCCATGTGTTTGCGGGCAGTGCGCTCAACTGCTTTCGGGTCTGCCAGTGCGTGGCGGATGATCGTCTCGTCGTGCAGCGGGAAGTCGATGAAGATCTGTGGCCTGGTGAGTGTCATCGAGCTCAGGATTGCATTGAACGAATTCTCGAACGCCTCGAAATCTTCCGGTGCACAGGAACATTCGATGGAATATCGCGTATCGTCAGAGAGCAGGTAGATGCCTTTGCCCTTGCGTGTTGGGCCTGAGAGGACATACAGGACGGTAGTCAGCTTATTTACACCGAAGACTTTTCCGTTCACACTTGCGCCTGCGGATCGGGAAGAGATGAGTTCCTTGTATTCTGTGAAGCCAGCCTTCAAGCCTGTTGCGCTGTGGACGGTGCTGCGGTCGGCATAAATATCGACCCGGAGCGGCGTAGAGCTGCGGGTTGAGCGGCGTTCGAGTGCGAGCAGGGCGCCATCACGGCCCTCCTGTCGTTTCCAGCCTGAGGGATAACTTATTGAGAATCCGAACTGCCGTTCCGCATAGCTATTCGCCAGGGCCGACTGGTCACCGCCGACATCGCCCGCATCATCACGCATCAACAGTACGGCGCCCGTGGCAATTGCCAGGACGACCAGTACGCTGGTGAGCAAGAGCAGTTTCCGGGAAGCCGGCGACCTGGACTTCGTGGCGGCCGGCTTCAGGCCTTTCAGTTCACGCTCATCCAGTATCCGGGTTTCGCCGTCCGCTATGATTCTTGTCCGGTCAATGCTGTCGTCGGGCAGGGGCGCCTCATCAATTGAAGCGAACGCGGTTTCGCCGCCCTGCGATGCGTCCGCCAGTCGAGTTGCGCCGCTTTCCATATCATGGCTTGTCTGCGGATCGACGAAGGCCGTTTCGCCCTCGCTATCGAGGGCAGGTGCGGAGAACCTCAGTTTTGTATCACCGATCTGCAGGATATCGCCCGGGCTGAGGGAGACTGTGCCTCGCATGCGTTTATTATTGAGGAACGTGCCATGCGAGCTATCCATATCCGTGGCAGTTACGGCGTCCTCATTAACAGAAACCTTGAGGTGTACGCGTGAGACAAGAGGATCCTGCAGCATGATCGTGTTCGATCGAGACCTGCCGACGGTTAGTTCCGACGCTTCGATCAGCACACTTTCGCCGGCCTTATCGCCGTTCAGGTAAACCAGTTCGTATGTGTTATCGCTCATTCAGGTGTCACCTTGTGAGATCCATATACATCTGGATGAACAACGGAGCAAACATGATTATGAAGACTGCCGGGAAAATGCATGCGAGCAGTGGCGCCATCATCTTGATGGGCGCCTCCATGGCGCGTTTCTCTGCCCGCTGCATGCGTCTGGTCCGCAGCACATCCGACTGTATGCGGAGCACCGGCGCTATACTGGATCCCAGTCGGTCCGCCTGGATCAGGGCGGAGCACATATTGGAAAGATCATCAAGCTGAACGCGGTTCGACATTTCCTTGAGCGAATCATGCCGGCTCCGGCCGAGTTCCATCTGTCGGAAGAACCGTTCCATCTCCTCGCGAAGCGGGCCGGGCCTTAATTTCTCGACGATACGTTTCAAGGCTGACATGAAATCGAGTCCTGCCTCAACCGAGATCGTGAGCAGGTCGGCGGCATCGGGGAGTGCGAGCCGGATAGATTCCTGTCGATTCTTCATGCGGTCCCTGACCCGCAGCGTGGGGAAGAAGAAGCCTGCTGCCATCATACCCACATAGAACAGGATTTGTTTCGGTCCCTCGAACATGAAACGGAAGAAGGGCATCATCGAGAAGATGAACAGCCACACGATCGGGAACCAGATCAGGCTCAATGTCTGCTCACCGAGCAGCCGGGCAGCGGGGATAGAGTCCTCCATCCCGGCGGCAACCAGGTCACGGTTCAGTTTTGCCAGGTAATCATCACCCGACGTACCCGTGATCACGCGTACCCATTCGCCGATAATCGAAAACGTTTTGTTCAGCATGTCTTTCATCGGTATCAATACTTGATTACTGAGAGTTTCCTGACCCAGAGATAACCGACCACATCCATTGTCACGGCGATTGCCATTGCGATGATGCCCGGCACCGTTGTCCAGAGCAGCCGGGTCATCTCCGGATTGATTTTTGCGCAGAAGAACGCAAACACCCATGGCAACAGCGCCACGATAATAGCCTGGAGTCGGCCCTGTGCAGTAAGCGAGTCCACTTTGCCCTCTATCAGTTTTCGATCCCGAACCATGGTCACGATGCGATCGAATATCTCGGCGAGGTTTCCGCCGACCTGTCTGCAGATCGCAATTGCCGTAACGGCCAGTGAGAGGTCGTCGTTGTTCACGCGGGTAGCGCAATTGACCATGGCGGTTTCCAAGTCGACGCCCAGCCTGAACTCGCGCAGGACGAGTTCGAATTCCTGTGAGATCGGGGGTTTGGACTCTTCGACGAGCATTTCAAGAGCCTGCTGCATTGTGAAGCCTGCGCGGAGTCCGTTTGACAGCATGATCAGGCCATCGACCAGCTGCTCGGCGAACCGGCGACGTCTCTGCATTTTGAGCCAGCGCACGAGCAGTTCAGGTGAGAAGTAGCCGAACGCAGCGGCAGCAGCGGCAGCAATATATGGGGCCGAGCCGGGCAGGTTGAAAGCCAGGAAGAAGGTCAGCCCGGCGAAACCGGTTGCGGCGACGAGCTTGATGGTTGGCAGGTGTTCAAGCGGGATAAAGACGAACATCTCGTCGAGTCGCCGTGTCATCTCCTTGCGGTTTTTCGCCGTGGCGAGCTTGACGTTTTCCCGGAGCGGCACGAGTACCAGGAACACACCGGCTGCGACTCCGGCGAACGCCACGAAAAGCACAGCAAGGCTGCCCATTACCGTCAATCCTCCCTGGGCACGAACATGGCCATATCCACGCCGATCCCGGATTGCCTCAACTCACCCACAAAATCGGGTACCACGCCGGATGCCGAGAAATGCCCCGTCACACGGCCATCGGCCGCCATACCCGTCCTGGTAAATGCGAAGATTTCCTGCAGCCGTATTTCGCCTTCGTAAAGCGAGGCGACTTCCGAAAGCGAGGTCAGGCGCCTGGTACCATCGGATAGCCGGGCAATTTGAACGATCACATCAACGGCTGAGAACACCAGTTCACGCACAGCCTTCAGCGGGAGTTCCATCCCGGCCATCATCACCATTGTTTCCATACGTCGCAGCATATCTTCCGGTGAATTAGCGTGTGCGGTTGTCATGGAACCGTCGTGGCCGGTATTCATTGCCTGCAACATATCCAGCGCCTCGCCACCCCGGCATTCGCCGACGACAATGCGATCCGGTCTCATACGCAGCGCGTTCTTCACGAGATCCCTGATAGACACTTCGCCGCGTCCCTCGATATTGGGCGGACGTGTTTCCATCCTGACCACGTGATCCTGGGGCAGTCGCAATTCGGCCGAATCTTCGATCGTGATGATCCGTTCGCCGTCGGGTATGAACGCTGCCATGATATTGAGCAGGGTCGTTTTTCCCGAGCCGGTGCCGCCGGAAATCAGCATATTCTTCCGAGACATCACGCAGAGCCGAAGGAAGTCGGCCATTGGCTCGCTCAAAGCGCCGAACTGAATCAGGTCTTCGATCACCATGCGCTTTGTCGAAAACTTCCGAATTGTCAACGTGGGACTATCCAGGGCCAGTGGGGGAATGACAGCATTCACCCGTGAGCCATCGGTCAGCCGGGCATCGACCATCGGGCTGCTCTCATCGATTCTTCGTCCGATTGGTCCGACAATCCGTTCAATGGTAGTATAGATGTCGCCGGCTGACGCGAACGTATCCTTTGCCAGTTGGACCTTCCCGCCTTTTTCTATATAGATCTTGTCCGGTGCATTGACCATGATTTCTGTAACTGATGCATCGGCGAGCAGTTCCTCGAGCGGGCCGAGGCCGAGTGCGGAATCGAGGACGTTTTTCTTAAGCGCCTCGAAATCGATATTACGCGGCAGATCCCGGCGTCGCGCCTGGATCAACTTATCGATAACATCTGCAGCTCGCTTCCTGAGCGATTTGTCTACCATTTGCTTGGTAGAAATCTGTTTCAGGTTCATCTCGGCGATCAGCTGGGCATGGAGTGAGCGGCGTATTTCGTCAAAGCCGGCTTCCCGAAGCTGATCGAACGCCTCGCCGCTTTCGATGAAGGCGAGGGTATAGTGCATTATGGTAAACGCCTCGGGCGTGGCCAGCTTATGGTTGATTATCTTCTTACGTCCGACGGTTGTGCCGTTTGTGCTGCCGAGATCCTGGAGCCAGTATACCTTCTGGCGGAGTATGATCTGCGCATGACGAGAGGAGACTTCCTTATCGTGCAGGACGAGGTCGCAATCAAGTGCGCGACCGATGGCAAGGCGATCGCCGGTCATTTCGACGACGTGATCCTTGTATTCACCACCGTTTACGACGACAGCCGGCATAACATGCTCCGTTAACTACATGCTTTCTTTACAGAAGCTCGCAAAGTGCGCGAACAACAGCGAACTGCAACCCTTCGACTACGCTCAGGGCAAGCCGCCGATCCTACTTTGCCAAGGCTTCGAAGGACAAGTGAACGCGATATTGTTGATGGTGAACCCGTGGCAGACGAATGGAATCTGCAAAATCGGGAAGAATCCGAGGAGTTTTCCGGTTCCTGGCATTCTTTGCGATCTTCTGTTCGAGTTCGCGTGTCAATGGACTGCTGCACATGCTGTAGCTTCTTTATTTCGGGCAAAGGATCTATTCGTCCAGGAGTTTTTCGCGGTCATTACTGAAAGCTTCGCCTTTTGTCTCAATCGGGAAGACGGGGCGTGGTGTAATAACGACGACCAGTTACTTATGGGTTCTTCTCCTGCCCTTTTCGCGGAAAAGCATATTTACGATGGGGATATCGCCGAGCAGCGGGGTCTTTTCCTTGAACTGTGTTTCGAGTGACTGTGACAGCCCTGAGATCAGGATGCTCTCGCCGGTCTTGCACATGACAGTGCTGGTTGTCTCGTACTTATCCAGGCCGAACGCGCCCTGCGGTTTTGCGGTCGGCATACTGATCTCGAGTGTTATCTCGTTCATAACCCGGTCCTGCCCCCGCAGTGTCGGCTTAACTTTCAGGATAACGCCATGCTCCACCTTTTCGAGGCTGCCGCCTGTGGTTCCGGAGACGGTGAAATATTCCTCGCCACCCGCGTGGAACTTGCCGGTTCCTCCGCTTTTCGTGCTGAGATGCGGCTGAGCCAGGAACCGTGCCTTATTCTCGCCGGCAAGTTCGTTGAACTTAGCCATCAGCCCGGCCGAAACGCTGTAGCTTGCTCCTTCGTTGTTGGCCGAAGCTGAGATATCGAGGCTCAACGCCTTCAGTATATTGAAGCCCGAAGTGGTTTCCGTCCCGAAATCGATTATCACGAAATGGACATCGGTCTCGATCATGATCTCTTCGAGTTTCATGAGATTGAGGACCTTGGTACATCGCTTCTTGGCTTTTTCCAGCGCCATTGCTTCGTCTGCCGGATCGAACACGAGCCCTTCAACTGTTGCCGTATCGCCATCCACTTTCACGGTGACGGTTTTCAGTCCGATATCGCGCTCAATGGCCTCGGCGACGTACTTATTCATCTCGGTACGATCGAGCCTGGTCAGGTTGAGAATATGGGCTGCGTATGCTTCGGCGATTCGGCTTACGCGGTCATAATCCGATTTGACGATCAGGTTGCCGTCCAGCACGATCTTGTCACCCACGACCTTGACCGTCAGGCCTTCAACATCGGCAAGCAGCGACTGTATTTCTGCGGAGAGTCCTGAGACATCGTCACGAACAATGAGGTTATAGACGATATCCTCGCCCTTTGTCCGGATGATGCGAATTTCGCTGGACCCGGTATTCCGTGCCGTTACCAGTACTGACTTGCCGTCCTCCGACGGTCTGGCATCAGCGACATCCGGGTTCGAGACAACAATCTTTGTTACCGTGCCGTCCACCTCGAGCCTGGTCGACTTGTTCGGGCTCAGGTTCAGCGCCTGTTCGGCTGGTGCGGATACTGAGATCAACATCATGCAGGCGCAGATGCCGATGCACACGGCAGTTCCAACGGGATTCATTTTCACGCGCAGTGTCCTCCGATTTGTTAATGGCCGGGTTTGTGCCTGGCTATTCTGCACCGACCCGTACGTGTTCTACTTCGCCGCCCTTCTGAATCTCGATGATGCGATCCTTCCGTTGTGTATCCAGATTGCCAATGAGGCTTTCCAGTTCGGTGAAGGTCACTCTCGGCAGTTCCTGGCGGCTGAGTGTTGCCATATCGTCGTGTTTGCGCAACACGGCGCCCAGTTCGCCATGTTGCGCCGCGAACATCAGGAGTTGAGCTTCAGGCAGGGTGACGGCGATGGTGATCTGGTCAGAGCCCGCGCCCCCGCTCGAATCGAGCATGAACGTGTTACCGACCGCCAGGACTGTGACATTCTGGAGCAGGACGATATTGACCATGTCTGAGCGGTCCCGCCAGGATGGTGTCTTCTTGTCGGCAACTGCCTTGCTGGTATCCGGCAGGGCGAAAGTGGCCAGGATATCCACGTGGTCACTTGGTTGTATCAGACCGCCCGGCACTCCGCTCGAGAGGCTCACGGTAAATGCCCGTTCACCCGGGGGGATTACCGACTCGAAGCCGCCGGTCCGCTCCCGTTCGAAATCGGAAGCGAGTATTGGCTGATTCGCCTTGATCTTGAACCGTGTCTTCTGGCCCATGATCAGGGCGGCATCCTTCTTTGTCAGGGCCTGTGCAGGGATAAGTGATGCCGGTCGTTCACTTTCCTGAATCATCGAACCATCGATTTCCTTGCCTGCTGCGATATCGCGCCGGGCCACAAGGATCTTCGGCCCCCTCAGTTTGTCTTCGGCCTGTTGTTGAACGCGTTTTATGTAGACGCGAATGGCCACTACTGAACCGATGATTGCGACCAGAGCGACGATTATGGGAAGTCTGTTCTTCATTGCTGGAAGTACCCCGCGTTTATCTGTCCGTTTTGATACACAGCGCCTGGATCGCGTGCCGCAGGACTTCATGCCGTTCTGCTGCCGCAATGTGCTGACCGGTCAACCGTTCTGCCGGGCAACCGTGCACCTGCCGAGACCCCGGGAGTCCGTTCCTAAAGTGCGCCGTCGTCGGCGTTGTCATCGAACGTATTCATCGCGTCCGCCTTGCCGGCCTCGGTTTTCATCTCGGTGTCAATCGACACCTCGGAGCCGACTGCTTCGCCGTCAACCGCAGTACCGATTCGTCGGAATGCGTGCTTAATCTGCTTTCCGAACAGGCCGATGATGAGAATTGCGCCGATCGCTACAATTGCGATCACGATGATGTACTCTGTCATTCCCTGGCCCCGTTTCCCGCGGAATCGCTGCAGACTGCTCATAGGATTTCCTCCCTTGTGTTCGGTGGGTGCACGTATACTTTATCTCATGCGCTCGAAATGTGCCATTCTATGAAATAGCGTTTGTCTATCCAACGAAAAAATGTAGTATGTTTGATCCGGCGGGGGCATCCCCGCAGCTGTCGGCGTGCAGGGCTTATGCCCGCCCGGTACGGCGTACATTCGGGCTCCGGGAACTGCATAATGATCACTCTGAGGGCAGTGGATAAGACTGGCGGGGGCCGTATTTTTCAATTTGACTCCCCGGAGATCCGGATAGGTTTCAGGTCCGGTTCCGACGTGGCGCTTGACCCGTTCAAGGCAAATGGACCGGAATTAAGACTCCTCGAGCAGGCGCCGGGCAATTACGCGGTTGAGCCGGTTGCTGACGTCAAGGTGTTCCTGTTAGACGGCAATCCGATCACGGAATCCACTGCGGTGACAGCCGGCAACGTTATCAGTGCTGAATCGTGGCAGGTATTCATCGAGGAAATCACCGGGGCCGCGTCGGACCAGTCTTCCGAAAGCCGCCCGGACACGGGGGTATCAGCCGAGTCGGGAAGTGTGCAGGCTCCGCCGAAAGTCGATCCGCATTCATACCTGGTGCTGTTCTTTCAACCTGTGCGCGAGTATCTGGAGGACGATGATGTCTCGGAAGTGATGATTAACGGGCCGGACCGTGTTTACATTGAACGGCGCGGGATACTGGAAGCAACTGACGCGCGGTTCCTCAATGAGCAGGCGCTCCAGGCCGCGGTCAAGAACGTTGCCAGGAGTGTCGGTCGTTTCTTCAATGCAGAGAATCCGCGGCTGGACGCCAGGTTGCCGGACGGCTCACGTGTCCACGCGGTGCTGCCGCCTATTGCACGATGTGGAACAGTTGTTTCGATACGCAAGTTCCGCAGGGAAAAGCTGACTATGCCGGATCTTGTCCGGTTCCAGAGCGTATCGGAGCAAGGCGCTGCACTGATTGAAGCAATCGTCAAGCTGCATAAGAACGTTATCGTGTCGGGCCCGACATCATCCGGCAAGACATCGGTACTCAATGTGCTCAGCAGTTTCATTGATCCGCTCG
Source organism: Lentisphaerales bacterium (assembly GCA_004525935.1). Lineage (GTDB taxonomy): Bacteria > Verrucomicrobiota > Kiritimatiellia > SPBP01 > SPBP01 > SPBP01. The sequence continues at coordinate 8,580 of SPBP01000033.1, forward strand.
AGCGCATCCTGGTCATAGAAGATGCCAGTGAGCTTCAGCTTCAGCAGGATCACACGGTATGTTTTGAGACCAGGAAGCCGGACGAGCACGGGAAGGGTGAGGTGGCGATCAGGGACCTGGTGATTTCGTCGCTGCGTCTCAGGCCGGATCGGCTGATTATTGGTGAGATCCGGGGGGGCGAGGCGCTGGACATGTTGCAGGCGATGAACACCGGGCATGCCGGGAGCATGTCGACGATACATGCCAACAGTGCCATTGACTGTCTTTCGCGCATTGAAACCTGTGCGCTTCTCAGTGGAATCGACATACCGTTATCTGCTATTCGCAGCCAGGTTGCCTCGGCGATACACGTTGTGGTGCACACCGCGCGGTTATCGGATGGCACACGTAAGATTACGAATGTAGCCGAAGTATTGCCCCTTCAGAACGGCGAGTACGCCGGCCAGGATCTGATTCGATACGTTGTCGAGAGCCGGGACGACGAGGGAAAGTTGAAGGGTCGGCATTCCGGGGCGGGCGTGCTACCGACATTCTTCGAGGAAGCCAGGCTGCACGGCATCAAGTTAGAAAAGGCGTGGTTCAAAGCGCCGGGCTCTTCTTCATGACGCAACTACGTTTTCCTCATCTTTCTGTGGCGGCGTTGACCGACGTTGGACGGAAACGCAAAAACAACGAAGACGCACTACTTGCTTTGCCTGAACAGGGCGTGTTCTGTGTTTCTGACGGTATGGGTGGGTCTGATGCCGGTGAAGTGGCAAGCAGTGCAACGGTCGAGCATATTGCCGCTGCATTTACAGGGCCGGCTTCCCGGGAATGGCGTGCCGCTTCGCAGAAGGCCGGCGTTGTGAGAACGGCGCTTGAAGACGCCGGCCGTTGGATCTGGCGGCATGCCATCGAAAAAGGGATGCGCGGCTGCGGCACGACGTCGGTGGTACTGGTCTTTGACGAGCTGAAGAGCAACCGTGCCCTGTCTCTTAACGCCGGAGACAGCAGGGCATATCGCATGCGAGATCAGCGACTCAAGCAGATCACCGACGATCATTCTTTTGCGGCGGCGACCGGGGTCAAAGACGAGACGCTGTTGCCCGCCAGGTTCCGGAGCATCATCACGCGTGCGGTCGGCATTACGGAGACTATTGTACTCGATGAGACCCCGGTTGAAGTACTTGACGGTGATGTTTTCATGCTTTGCTCGGACGGTCTGACGCGCATGGTACGCGATGAGCGGATCTGTGAGATTCTTGAAACATGTGCTGTGCAGGGCCCGGCACAGGTGGCGAAGGCGCTGATTGATGAGGCGAACGGGGCCGGGGGCAACGATAACATTTCTGTTATCGTCATATACGTTCACGGTATTCCCGTAGTCGACTACGACGCCGAAGAGATGACGTCGACCCGGACATTCGCGGACGTCGCCGGTGATCCTGCGGCCACTACTGCACTGGAATCGAGTGTGGCAGATGATGCAGTGTCCGTTCCATCCGGGCGCACAAGAGAATCCACGGCTTTATCGGCCGGTGCATTGGACTGGGCAGCCGGTCCGTCCACTGCCGAATCGGCTATTCGTCTTCCGGTTGCGAAGCGATCGAAGCAATCGCGCTTCGTATTGGCGCTGTTTGTGATCGTCGCGATTGTTGCTGGGGCGTTATATGCGATGGAGCTTGTCCTGGCTGCACTGGATCGGCTTGCGGCGAAGCGAAAAGCGGATGTGAATACGGAGATGCAGGTGCCTGAGTCGCACGGCGAAGCCCTTGCCCCGGCGGTTGAACCCGACAGTACCCAATGGGAGGACGGCCTGACCACGCCGGAGCCGGAAGATGATGGTCCCGAATGGGATGGTGCGGCGGCGCCGGAGGAAGTGAACCCGGATGCGATGGATACGCTGCCCGGCAACGATTTGCAGGAGGCCGCATCCGACGCCGTGCCGGCAGATGGTGACATCGATGCCGGCTGGGGCGAGGCCGAATTATGAGTCTTGCGGTAGGTACATGCGTGGGCGACTACGAGATCGTCGCACGACTCGGAGACGGATCTACCGGCAGGACATACAAGGCAATCTGCATTTCCAGCGATAATCCGAACGTTGCCAGGAACGAGATTGTTGCGCTCAAAATCCTGAGCCTGGCCGGGAACCGGGACGAGGTTCGGGCGGCAATTGAAACGCGGGCCGCTGTGCTCAGCTCACTTTCACACGCGAACATAGGGTTGTGTCGGGAGATCTTCCTGCCTTCCGGCGGGCTCGCTGACAGGCTGTGCGTGGTGAGCGAATTCCTTTATGGCGAAACACTTGCAGATCGCATAGCGAAGCAATCGGTCGGTATCGCGTGGGAGCAGGTGAAGGATATCCTTAACCAGTGCATTGCGGGTTTCGTTCATGCACATGAGCGCGGGGCCGTGCACGGGAACATCAAGCCGTCGAACATCTTCATTACGCGGGAGGGCACGGCCAGGCTGGTGGACTTCGCACCGCTTATCGGCACTGCGGGCTCGCTCGAGTCCGGCCTGTTGAATGTTGCCGGGCTGGACTATTCGGCGCCCGAGCTGGCATCCGACCAGGCGGGCGGGCCGGACATGCAGGCTGATGTGTTCAGTCTCGGCGTATGTTGCTACCAGGCTATTGCAGGACATCTGCCATTTCCGCAACTTGAAGGTGACGCTGTTGCCGCGTTCCGCGCACGATGGCTGGGAACGGAGGAACTGAAACCGGCATTCAGGGCCGGGGCCTTCACGATTGTTGGATCCGAATGCCGCGAGTTCCTGCTGCTGAGCATGCGCAAGGATCGCAAGCACCGGTTCCGCACTTTCGCTGAAATGCAGGAGAAGCTTTCCCGGGTCATCGTGCGGCATATTGAGGGCAAGGCCCGGTATGAGTTGATATCATATCTGGGGCATGGCGGGTTTGGTGAAGTTTACAAGGCGCGCAATGTTGAGACCGGTGACGTGGTGGCAATCAAGCACATGTATTCCGGGCGACAGCCTGAACGTTTTGTGAGGGAGGCGCGGCTTCTTCAGAAATCGCAGCACGCTCATATCGTGCGGTTTATCGACTTTGTTGAAACTGAGGACAACGAAGGAGAGCCGCGCTACTTCCTGGTCATGGAATTCCTCGATGGCATGCCCGGCTGGAACCTGCGGAACCGAGTCAAGAAGGCGCCCACCGGGATGGACACGGCGGAAGTGTTGACATTGTTCCGTCATTATATGGATGCGATTCAGCATCTGCATGAGCACGGGATCATCCACAGGGACATTAAGCCCGCGAATTTCTACGCGCCGGAAGGCAAGCCGGACGAAGCTCGGCTGTTCGACATGGGCATTGCCAAAGATGTTGGAGGTACGGTTACGACGGGGCACATACCGGGGACACTCGACTATATGGCGCCTGAATTTGTCACGTCGAAAGGGGACCGGGGCTCGGAGCGGTCCGACATATACTCCGCTGGCCTGGCATTATACGAGGCCTTGACTGGTACGCCGGCTTTTCCACGGCTGCCGAAAAAGGATAAGGAAGCGCTGATGGAATTTGTCGCGCGCGCGTCAGGTGCGACGCAGCTGGCAGTGAATTATGACTGTCCGCCGTTTACGGCGAGACCTGAGCTGAAAGAAGTTGTGCAGAAGGCTATTGCGCGGAATCCGCGACATCGGTATCGAAGTGCGCGCGAGATGAAGCATGCACTTGAGCGGGTACGGGGTGCTGCAACTGCAACGGGAGACCCGGCCTCGGCATCGCGGGAAGTACAGCCGGTTATGCAAAGCCCGGGCCCGCGGAAGAAAGAGCCGGAACGCGTCGAGCCGCCTGCTCCAAAACCTGCTGCAACTCCACGGCCCCCGCGGGAACGTCGGGCACGGCCGGCAGACCGGGCCAGGGCGGAGCCGGCTCCGGTCCGGCGTCGTAACCCGTCACCGAAACGGATCGAGGCGGATGTATCCGTTGACCCGGTTGGCGCCGTTGCCGGCCGATACCGGTTCCTGCGGATCATGGCTGCGATGACCACACTGCTGCTTGTCTTCGCAGGAACATTGTGGGTGGCCAGGGAACTGCCGGCGTATCGGGCCAGGGAAAGGATGAGACAGGCATGCCTGCGGTTGAATGTGCCGAATGCAGCACGATCATATCTGCAGGATATAGCCGACCAGCTCAGCATAGCCGAAACCTGGAAAGCCAGGGATATCCGGCATGCGCGCGAATGGTTGAAGCGTGAAGATGCATTGCTTCAATATGCGGCAGCTGTACCGTCAGCTTTCAGCAGCCAGTTCAAGACCGCGATTGCGGGGAAGAACGCTGATGCCGCGCGCGGCATTGCTGAGCGATGGAACGAGGCAGGTGACATGCTCTGTGTCATGGGACAGACTGAAGAGAAGCACGCTGCCATGCTTGCTTCGATGATAGCTGGGATCAAGCGGCTGGAGGCGGTCGGGGAGATTCTGGAGCTGGAAGATGGTATACCTGCATATCTTACTACCGAAAATCTCGACCAGGCGGAGGATGTAGCACGCAAGTATGCCGAGCTTCTTGACAGCGCGGATCGGCAGGGGCTTGGCGATTCAGGTGCATATCTGAAGACTGTCGCGGAACGACTCGTTACTGCGGGGCGCGACTATGTTGCGCGGCTGCGGGACACGGCAAAGATGTGGTATACGGATGGCCGGGTAGAAAACGGGAATGCGAAGCGGGATGAGTTGAAGAAGCTCGCAGAAAACGCCCCGCTGCTGACGAGCATGATGCGACATGAGTATGACGCGGCCGTCACCGCAGTGGACGCAGCGCAGGCTGAGTGAAAGCAGGGGCCTCGCCGCTTTCTGTGGGCGCACCGGCGGTGGAAGTAGGCGATGGGTGGTAGGGCCTTCGGGCATGGTGGTGTTGGTTTGCCAGCAGTTTGCATTGCGGATTTGGCCCAGCACCAGAGTCCGTCAGATGACGGACACGGTGCAGGATAAATGAGCAAGCCGACACGGCCATCGCACATCATGCGCCTTCGTCCTGAAGGCTAATGTGTTGGTCGTCCTCGTCCTCAGAAAAGGAGAAATGGAGATCGAGGATGAGCCTTCGTCTCCCGACTCTCTTCGAGGTCGGGACTACGGCTTGGCACGGGAGGACCGTCCCGACTCCCCAAGTGGAGGTCGGGACTGAGGGCGAGTACGATTACGATGCGGGCATGCGTTTCAGGGAAATACAGCGGACAACAGGACAGATAAGTGTTTTGGGGCCCAGAAAATGATTGAATACTTGACAGCTAACAAGGAATATCCAATTTGCAATTCCTGATACCTGAACACTGAATAATGAAACTGCTTCTCATACCGACACCGAGGTCGATCAGGATGAAGCCGGGTCTGTTCAAGATCCCGGCCCGGGGCACAATTGCGATTCCGGATGAGTCATTCTCCGAGACCGCATGGGAACTGGACGGGGTATTCAGGGGATATCGCGTCGCAGCTTCGGCTGAGGGGGTGGATGATCCAGTTGTCATCCGCCTGAGACCGGGCATTAAATCCCAGGGATACTGTCTCAAGATCGAGCCGGACAAGGTGACAATCGAGGCGGCATCGCCGGTGGGTGCGTTCTATGCGGCCCAGACCCTGGTCCAGGTTGCAGAGCAGTCGACGAGGGGTCGGTTGCCCTGTCTGAACATCAGTGACTGGCCGGATTTCATTGATCGCGGGATCTACTATGATGTGTGTCGCGGGCGTGTACCGAAGATCGAGCGACTGATTGAAATGGCCGAGATTCTGGCCTCGTATAAGATCAATCATCTCCAGCTCTACATGGAGCACACGTTCCGGTTCAGGGCTCATCCGGAGATCGGGAAGAACGCTTCGCCGCTGACCGCGGAGGACATCC
>SPBP01000144.1 GCA_004525935.1 Lentisphaerales bacterium
GATCAAGGAAGCGGCGTCGCTTCAAAAGAACGTTAAGAAGATTCAGAGCGGGCTTGCACGGAAGACTGTTGAGTGTTCGAGCGGCGGTGATGCAGTGACGGTTGTGGCAGCAGGTGACGGGACCGTCAGAAGCATCAGGATCAATCCCGAGGTGGTTAGTGCGGATCGAACAGCGAAACTGGAATCGCTGGTACTTGCGGCTGTGTCCGGTGCATTGAAGAAGGCCAGAGACCTCGGTGCTGAAGAGGTGTCAAAGGTGGCAGCCGGCTTGGGCTTGCCCGGGATGTGAGACGATGACGAATCCGCTGGAAAGGCTCGTGCGCGTGCTTGCCAGGCTCCCTGGGATAGGGCGCAGGACCGCAGAGCGGATTGCAATGAGGCTGGCCTATCGAGCAGACGATCTGCTTTCAGAGCTGACGTCGGCGATGGGTGAGGTTAAGGAAAAGGTTGGATTGTGCTCTCTTTGCGGAGCGGTAACGACCGTTGATGTTAATCCATGTTCTCTCTGTGTCGACAATCGCAGAGATCAGTCGGTCCTGTGCGTGGTTGAAGATCCCGGAGACGTCACGGCGCTTGAACTGGCCGGGGGCTTCACCGGCAGGTATCATGTGCTGATGGGAAAGATTTCGCCGATGAGTGGAAAGGGACCGTGGGACCTGCGTTTGAAGGAACTGGTGGAACGAATTGATCGGGAGCAGTGCAGAGAGTTGGTGCTGGCCTTGAATACGAACACGGAAAGCGATGCCACTGTGGCGTTTATCAGGGACTTGCTGAAGGGCAGGCAGGTCAAGATAACACGACTTGCCCTCGGATTGCCGGTTGGTAGCGGTGTGTCGTATTCGGATCCGGTGACTCTGGAACGCGCGATGCGCGGAAGGCAAGCGGTCTGAATGGAATCGATCGAATATCGACTGAGTGAAGTGCGAAAGCGGGTCAGTGCCGCGTGCGCCAGGGCTGGACGCCGGCCTGCCGAGGTCGAAATCGTCGCCGTGTCGAAAGGCGTCGGACCGGATGCTGTAACGGAGGCAGCGGGAGCGGGCCTCCGCCTTTTTGGCGAGAGTCGTGTGCGGGAGGCGAGCAGCAAGATGCGGATGTGTCCAGGGAACCTGGAATGGCATCTTGTCGGTCATCTGCAGACGAATAAGGCGAAGGACGCGGCTCGCATGTTTGCGGCTGTTCATTCAGCAGATTCAGTGCGCGTGCTGGAAGCACTGGATTCTGGGAGGGATGTGACCGGGTTGGCGCTTGGCGTGTATATCCAGGTGAACGTCTCGGGAGAAAGCGCCAAGTATGGCTGCCCCGAGGATGAAATCGAGAGTCTGCTGAAAGCAGCCAAGGCGTTGTAGAGAATTGAAGTCAGGGGACTGATGACGATTCCCCCGTTTACGCCGGATGCAGAAGACGCGCGACCGGTCTTCAGGAAGTTGCGGGAATTGAGGGATCGGACGAGCAGCAGGACCGGACTGGAGTTGCATGGGTTGTCGATGGGAATGTCACACGATTTCGAAGTTGCGATAGAAGAGGGGGCCACCGTTGTCAGGCTGGGCAGTGTGCTGTTCGGTTAGATTGATAGCCACAAGAAGGCGCAAAACTGCACAAGAACGAGTCTCAAACAGAAGATCGCGAAGGACGCAAAGAAATACATGTTGAAACCGCCGATGAACGCCGATGAACGCAGATCAGGGAATGTGTCGCGCAGAGACGCAGAGAAATGCGCACTGAAACTGACAATGACTTTCTTCAAGGGAGTTGTTGCATGAAGACACTGAATAAGGACGGCCGAAAATTCACGGTTTCTCCCGAAGAAGCCGGGGGAAAATGGCGAATCAGGACTTTCCTGGTTACGCTTGTGATACTGGTTGTGATCCTGCTGATTTTCTTTGCATTTGCGGTGCACACGGAAATGTTCAGGGTGTGGGCGGAGGAATACCTCTCGGACAAGATGGGCATGAGTATCTCCGTGGCGAAAACGAGGCTTGGGCCGCCATATTGTCTTGTGCTGGAGGGAGTCGATTCTGCACCGGACCTGCAAGCTGAACTGGCATCGTTCAGTGCCAGAGAGATTCGCGTGGCGCTTGGGCTGGATATGAGGCTGAGACTTAAGGTCAGTGACTGCAAGCTGAGCATGTTGAAACTGGAGGATGGCACGTGGCGCCCGGTCTTTTTCAGCAGGCTGGGTACAGTACGAGAAGTGGATCAGATTGCGGCGACGACCGAGGAGTTTCGGAAGAGGATACGACTGAACATAGCGCGCAGCTCAATTCTGTGGTTCGACGCGGATGGTAGCCGGATGGCACGAGCGGAATACCTTGATTTCCGGATGGATCCGGTTGTCTTGCGCGGTGACCGCAGACTGTATGAGTGTTCGTTGTCGGTCTATGATCTTGTCAGGGAAGACGGAAGTCGGGAACAGAACGTCAGGGAGGAATGGCTGTTCACGGAGGATAATCGATTGATGCGCGCCGAGGAACGGACGTTGAATGTTGAGCGCGAAGGTAAGTTGGATGAGGGCGCGGTGGATGCCGCGGATACGGGGGCCGCAAAACTAAAATGAAGGTTGCAGGTGTTATACCGGCGCGATGGGGCTCGACCAGATTTCCCGGGAAGAGCCTGGCGGTGCTTTGCGGCAAGCCGTTGATCCAATGGGTATACGAGCAAGCCAGCCGAGCGGAGCAGCTTGATTCCCTGATTGTGGCAACCGATGACGAACGGATACAGACCGGTGTCACTTCGTTCGGCGGCAAGACGGTGATGACGAGAACGGACCATCCTTCCGGGACTGATCGGGCGGCCGAGGCTATCGGGAGTGCGGAATGCGACGTTGTCGTTAACATACAGGGAGATGAACCATTCATAGAGCCGTTGCTGATTGATCAACTGGTTGAGGTAATGCGATCCGAATCACAGTGGGACATGGCAACGGCAGCAGTTCGGACCAGTGACATCACGGAGATCAGGCAGCCTTCGGTGGTTAAGGTTGTTGTGGATGGGGAGAATCGTGCCCTCTATTTCTCGCGGTCTGTGATTCCATTTGATCGTGACGGCGGGCATACTGAAGGCGAAGTGTCATACTTGAGGCATGTCGGCATCTACGCGTATCGCAGGCATTTCCTTGAACGGTTTGTGAAGACACCGCCGTGTGCAAATGAGCAGGTGGAAAGACTGGAGCAGTTGCGCGCATTACATATCGGAGCTGCAATCAAGGTGGTAGAGACCGGTTGTGCCGGGGTGGGCATCGACACCCCAGAAGATCTTGAGAACGCAACACGGCAAATGCAGGAGATTAAGAAACCGTGAAGATTGACCAGACCAGGGCTGTATCCGTGGGCGGAGTGACCGTAGGAAGCGGCAACAGGTTGGCGCTTATTGCCGGTCCGTGCGTAATCGAGAGCAGCGAAGCCTGTCTTGAGACGGCGCGGCAGTTGTGTGATCTGGCGGAGAAAATGGAGGCGCCGCTGATTTTCAAGGCGTCATATGACAAGGCAAACAGAACTTCGGGAGAGTCTTTCAGGGGTCCGGGGATTGATGGTGGTCTGGACATACTCAGGAAGGTGAAGAAGGAGTTCAATCTTCCTATTCTGACTGACGTTCACAGTGTCGAAGAGGTGGCCAGGGCATCGGAGGTCGCCGACATGCTGCAGCTGCCGGCGTTTCTTTGCAGGCAGACGGATCTTGCCGTTGCGCTCGGAAAGAGCGGCAAGGCGGTTAATATCAAGAAGGGTCAGTTTCTTTCCCCGTGGGACGTAGGACATGTTGTCGATAAGGTAGCGGGCACTGGGAATGGAAGCATAATGATTACGGAACGGGGCACTTCATTCGGCTATCATAATCTTGTTGCGGACATGCGAAGTCTGCCGGTAATGCGCAAGCTCGGGTACCCGGTTGTATTCGACGCAACACACAGTGTCCAGCTTCCCGGCGGCGAGGACGGCAGGTCGGGTGGCGACCGATGGCTCGTGGAATACCTCGCCCGCGCAGCAGTAGCGACAGGAGTGGACGCGGTCTTCCTTGAAGTGCACACATCTCCGGAGCATGCGCGTTGCGACAAGGACAACGCATTTCCGGTGGATGCTCTCCCGGAGTTATGGAAGATACTGCAGGCAATAGACTGCACCATCGGAAGGTGATGGCCGGGGGACTCGAAAACGTGACAGGTTTTATTCAGAGCATCAGGAGACGGCGAAGGGGTGGAAGAGCCGCCCGCGGGGTCGTAGTTGCCGTGGTTGGCGTTGCTGCTCTGGTAGCAGCAGCGCAGGTACCCGTAAGTATGCGCGCCCGGTCTGTATGGTACCCGAGATACGACGACAGTGGTCAAATGACGGCGCAAGTATTTGGCGAATCGGCGGAGGTGCAGGCTGATGGGAGTATCACGGTAACCGGTTTCAAGATGGAGCTGTTTACCGACGGCGTCACTGACGTTCGGATTATCGCAGAGGAGTGCGTGTACCGACCGCAGGAAGGGAAAGCATCATCTGAATCGAACGTGGTTGTTGAGAGGGAGAATGTGGTGATAAGCGGGCGCGGCTTCAAATGGGATTCTCAGAATCATATCGTTGAGATACATGAGAATACCAGGGTGGTGCTTCGGAATATCAGGGAGCTTGCGAATGAGCCTGAGACCCGGTGACCGTATGTTGCGCGTTGAAGAGGGAGGGATATGTGGCATTCTCTTGCCGCTTTCATTGTTGGTCGGCCTGTCGATCGCGGCCCAGGGGGTCGTTGCGGGACCGATCAAGGCCCGGGAAGCCAGTGCTGAGGACCGCGCAATTGACGAAACGGTGGTTGTATCGGAGTCTCTGAAGATGGATTATGAGGGCCGCCATGGGGTATTTGACAGGAACGTGCGTGTGATCAGCAATGAAGTGAGGATCGAGTCGGACAGAATGGAAATCCAGTTTAAGGAAGACAACAGCATTGGCGAGATCAGGGCAACAGGAAACGTGCGCATAGCACGGAATACCTCAACCGGGTTGTGCGAACGGGCGTTGTGTGACATGCAGTCGGGCCGCATGATCATGTCCGGTAACGCTCGGGTTACAAGGGGCGGCGAGGTGCTGGTCGGCGAGACGATCACGTACTATCGAGAGGCCGACAGGCTTGTGTGCAGTGACGGCGGATTGACCATAGAAGATGAGACGCAACTGAGGAATCTCAGGGAGCTGGAATAGAAGGGGCCAGGATGATTGCCGAAACGACAAATGACTCATTGCTCAGTGTTGAGGGCATCGTGAAGGCATATCGTGGCCGGAAAGTAGTCAACGGGGTGGACCTTCGTGTGAACCGGGGTGAGATCGTCGGACTTCTGGGCCCTAACGGAGCCGGTAAGACGACAACCTTTTATACCATTGTCGGCTTGATCAAGCCCGATTCGGGCCGTGTACTCTTCGACGGAATGGACATAACCTCTTTGCCTGTGCACAAGAGGGCAAGGCGCGGAATAGGTTATCTTTCTCAGGAGGCATCGGTCTTCAGAAAGCTGACTGTGGAACAGAACATCATGGCCATTCTGGAAACGCTTGATATGCCTAAGGCCGAGCGAAAGCGTCGCCTCGTGGAACTTCTTGGCGAACTGGATATGGCGGGACTTGCCGGGCAGAAGGCATATACGCTGAGCGGCGGCGAGAGGAGGCGGCTGGAAATCACCAGAGCTCTGGTAACGAACCCTTCGATCATGTTGCTTGACGAGCCGTTCAGCGGAGTGGATCCTCTGGCGGTGTACGACGTGCAGGAGATAGTGAAAGGACTGAGAGCTAGAGGACTGGGAATCATCATCACTGATCACAACGTACGGGAAACGCTGGCAATCGTTGACCGTGCGTATCTTATATGTGAAGGGAAGGTGCTTCGTGAAGGGAAAAGCGACTTTCTGATCAACGACAAGGTGAGCATAGATCTGTATCTGGGTCCACGGTTTTCCATGTAAACAGGGAGGGTGTCATGGCCATAGAGATTACCGCACGGCATGTCGATATAACGGACCACGTGAAGGCTCATGCGCAGGGCAAGGCAGAGACACTGAGAGACGCCTTTCCGGGCATCGAGAGTATTCACGTGATTCTTGATGGTGAAAAGTACAGGCAGATAGCCGAGGTGGTCGTGCAGGGGAAGAACCATCTGCGTGTTGAGGCGTCGGAAACTTCTGATGATATGATTAAGTCGATAGATACGGCTGTGGACCGGACGGAGCGTCAAGTATTGAAGGCCCATGAGAAGATCAGGGATCACCGGGTTCGGTGACGGCGCGGCAGGTTGCCGTGCTGGTGGCGCGTTAGGGAGTGTAATCGATGCA
>SPBP01000112.1 GCA_004525935.1 Lentisphaerales bacterium
ACGAGTACGCTTCTGCCTGCGATAGATGCCCTGGGGCAGGCGGTTACGAACTCCGCATTGACCAACCTGGCGGCACTGGCTACGGACGTGGCCGCGATCAGGACGAGTACGGATGCGATAGACTGGATGGATATCAGCAATATTGTGGCCCGTACACAGGATATCAATTGGGGTGATATCAGTAACCTGGTGGCCCAGACACAGGGTATGGATTGGAACGATATATCGAATATCCTTACGCGCGTTCAGACTATCGACTGGAACGATGTGACGAATATCGAGGAGATTGTGAGTAACCTGAGTTCGTTGAACAGCCTGACGGATCTGACGAACCTGATGGCGCTGGCAGATATGACAAATACATTTGGCAGCCTCGGCGCCGTTGGGAGCGAGGTGACCGATATACTGGCGGCGGTCGGGCGGATTGAACCGGACCTGATCGATATCGGGGATCGAGTGGACATCGTGCAGACTTATGTGCAGCAGATAGATTGGACGATCATTAACGAAATGGCCTCCGGTGTGCAGGGGCTGGGGAGCACCAGCGAGGCGGCCTTCGATATGCTGCAGTCGGAACTGGGTAAGCTGGGACGGATCGCGACAGTAGTGGAGCAGGTGAATGTTTCGGCCTCGTCGGCATCGGCCTCGGCGGCGGATGCGGCGAAGCAGGCGAAATCGGCGAAGTCGCAGGTGACCACGGTGCAGGGATCGGTCCAGCAATTGCAGACTGCGGTTGGCGATGGTGCGACTGATACGGCAATGTCGATCCTGGAAAGGGTGAAGTCTGAAATGGCGACGCTGAAGACGGAGATGCAGGGACTGAGCGGGAAGCTGCCGAACATGACTCCGCTCTATGACCGGATGGAAGAGATGGCGCGGGATATCAATGAGCTGGCGAGCAGGAAGGGCTTTGACGAGCTGGTGAAGTGGGATCCCGGCGCGCTGACGGCGAGCTCGGAGCTGAATGTTGCGACTATCAAGAATATGCAGAATGAGATCGAGGAGTTGAAGGCTACGCTGGAACTTGTACGCCAACTCGCCGACAAGGCGGCGAACGAGCCGGTCATCACCACCTGGATGGAGTCTGAGTAGAAGGCTGAAGGATGAAGGATGAGGGGGCAGGTAGTGGTGGGCATGCCAGCAGTTTTGCGAGCGGATTTCGCGTGGAGAATGGCTAGACGATCCTGCGCGCTCGCGGCGTTCTCGCGGATCGCGCGCATGCTAATGCAGCGCGACCCGCTCCGCCTTGCGATCATCGCAGGCTTGTCTTGCCATTTCCAAGGTCCGTCAGCTGACGGACACCGAAATCCGCACCGCACGCTTCGTTCAAGCCAACCACCATCCCACCCGAAGGCGACCACGCTACGTACGCTCGCAAAATGCTGCCAAGCGCACGCCACAAGCGCACGCCACAAGCCCGCAGCACAGGGCCAAGAGAGCTTTCTTGCGCAGGGGGCAGGCTTGTTGCTAGTATCCGGACCTAAGCCATGCACATGAAAATGTCCCTGAAACACGCCGCGAAAGCGGTATTGCTCGCACTGGCAGTGACGCTGCCGGCTCTCCTGCCTGAGTCCAATCTGCAGGCGCAGAATATCGTGTTCAGGATGAGAGCGGCTAATCCGTCGGAGTGGACACGCTCAGTGCCGGTGACGATCAATCTGCCCAAAGGTATAGATCCGGAAAAGGACGTGTCGGACCTGGGTGGGATGGAACTGCGCTATAACATGGAAGAAGGTATCTACGTGGCAGCGGCCACAGCGGAACTGGAGAAAGGACAGAACCAGGATTTCGCTGTTGTAATAAGAGATGTCTGGACGGTGCCGCCGGATTACCTGGAACGCCTGGGACTGCATGCGCAGAGCTTGACGACGGCGTTGACGAAGACGACGCATTCAGAAGATGCGGTGCGGCTGAAGTTGCAGATTGACGAGATGCTGGCGCAACTGGCGGAACGACAGAGACGTTATAGCATCGGATCAGTGAGAGTGGTGGAGCATATCGATGCGTTCGAGAAGACCGGGGAACTTCTGAATATTGTGCGGGAAGATATCGGGAAGCTGGAAACGTTCGCTGTGGGAATGAAGATTGACCCGAAGGAGCTGCACGGGATTCCACCGTCGCTTCCGGAGAGTGAGGAGAAGCAGAAGTTCGTGGCGGAGCGGCCGGTTGTTTTCAAGATGAGGCTGGAGAATCCGGCGGGTAGCGAAAGAGTGATTCCGCTGAAGGAGTATCTTCCGTCAGAGGTGTTGCCGGAAGATGTTGAGACGGATGATCGGCTGGATGTTCGATATGACGACGAGCGTGGCGCATGTTTCGTGGAGGCGCGAGAAGGAATCCGCGTGGCCGCGGGGGAAGAAGTGCAAATCGATGTGACGATGTCGAACCGGTGGGTGATCAGTCCGTTGAGGCTGGAGGAACTCGTAACCAGGGCGACGAATGCGCAGGCGGTGACACAGGGGATCATGGATTCGATCAGTAAGATGGCTGCGGGGCTGGCGGGGGAATTGGCAGAGGTCGGCGAGTGGAAGCCGCCGGAGGAGTTCAACGCTGATTATGTGGCCCAGTTTCGGCGACAGGCGGGCAGGCTGGATAGTATCGAGCGATCGATTCTGCAGATTGAAGAACTGCTGAAACCGAAGAAACAGCAGACGGTTTTCTCGGCGAAGTTGCTGGAGCGTGTTCAGGCGCCAAGTAGAAGCACAACGTGGATAATCATCTACATTGTCCTTGGTTTCCTTGGGATCGTAAGTCTATTATTCTTCCTGCGATGGTATGGTAAGGCCGGCGATGAACAGCTAGCCGCGATTGCCAGAGAAAACAGCGACGAAACGGGCTAGATTTTGCGTTGAACGCAAGGTCGAGGCGGTGTGGTTTGTTGTGTTTTGCAGTTTCCACGAAAGTATGCGGGCTACGGGAAATGTAGCCTGGACAGTCGCGGTTTTGTGTGCCGAAAGCATCTTTTGGAGTGCGGCGGCTTGATGCGGATTTCTGAGGCGCCCTGAAGCGGGTGTAGTCAAAAGAAGCTTGGTGCATGTTGATGCGAGATGGCACCAGAGTAACGCTTGTCGAGGCGCCTTTTCGGGGCCGGGAGGACACATGGCGCTCAAGATCAATATCGTTCAGCTGAAGGAATCGGGCGTTGTGGTGGAGGTTAAGCAGGACATCGCTCATATCAACGGGCTGTCGAATTGCATGAATGGGCAGCTGGTTCAGTTCCCGGCGGGTAGCGAAGGCGTGATCGTGGGCTTCAACGAGGACTATGCACTGGTCCTGCTGGTGCATGAGGGCGGCCCGGTGAAGCCGGGCGACAAGGTGACAAGTTCGCTTGAGACGTTTTCAATCCCGGTGGGCAACGAATTCATCGGCCGGACAGTGAATGCACTGGGCAAGGCGGCTGATGGCGGCCCTACTATTCATGGCGAGAAGAAATACCCTATTTTCGGCACAGCACCGTCGGTGCTTGACCGTATTCCGCTGACGGAAGTGTTCGCAAGCGGCACGAAGATTGTCGATATGATGATTCCGTTGGGGAAGGGTCAGCGCGAATTGATCATCGGCGACCGCATGACGGGCAAAACCACTATTGCAACGGATGCGATCCTGACGCAGAAGAACACGGGCGTAATCTGCATCTATTGCTGTATCGGCAAAGCGGAAGCGTCGCTGCAGAAAGTGATGGAGATCTTTAATGAGAACGACGTGTGGAAGTATGGGCTTATTGTGTCGGCAACGGCATCGGATTCGATGGGCCAGCAGTATCTCGCTCCATACGTGGCGACGAGTATAGGTGAGTATTTCATGTATGAACACGGCAAGGATGTGCTGGTGGTTTTCGACGACCTTACGAAGCACGCGTGGACGTATCGCCAGATGTCACTGCTGCTGGAACGGTCGCCTGGTCGGGATGCATATCCGGGTGACATCTTCTACCTTCATTCGCAGCTTGTTGAACGCGCCTGCAAGTTGAGCCCGCAGCTGGGCGGGGGGTCGATGACGCACCTTCCGATTATCGAGACGCTGCAGGGGGATGTTACGGGGTATATACCTTCGAATACGATTTCGATGACGGACGGACAGATCTATATGAACTCGGCGCTGTTCGGGGAAGGTTTCAAGCCGGCTATTGACCTGGGCCTGTCGGTTTCACGTATCGGCAGTAAGGTGCAGTGGCCTGCGGTGAAGGAACTCTCCGGGATGTTGCGCCTGGAGTATGTGAAGTTCAAGGAACTGCAGAAGCTGACCCGCGTAAAGGCAGGTGTTTCAGAAGACGTTGAACGTCGACTGAATAAGGGACTGGCGGTCCAGGAACTGCTGAAGCAATTGAACAGTAGACCGGTGCCGATGGAAGAGCAGGTGGTGTTGCTTTACGCATTCAGACAGGGGGTTCTTGAGGGGCATCGACCGGAAGATATCCGGGGAGTGCTGGACGCGATAATAAAGCGTGTTAAACTCGATAAGCCCGAAGTCGTCGAGGAATTGATTAAAGTCAAGGAATTGACGGTGGCGATGAAGGAGGCCCTGGATGAAGAGTTCGCTCGGTTCCGGCATACCGCTGTTTAAAATGAAGCTGGCGGAAACCGGCAAGGTCCGCGATATAAAGAAGATCATCGCACGGATCGACGGATTGCCGAGTTGCCTGTATGGCCAGCTTGTGGATATGGGCGAAGGAGTGCGGGGCATAGTGATGGGCTTCGAGGAGACTGAAGTCCTCGTGCTCGTGCTGGGTGATGAGAACAAGCTGAGAATCGGCCGGGAAGTTACGGGCGTGAATGAGCCGTTCACAATTCCCGTGGGCCACCGGTTCCTCGGCCGTATGATCAATGCGCTGGGTGAAACGTGCGATAGCGGCCCGCCGATTATGGCCCAGGAACGCAGACCTGTCTTCAGGGATTCCCCCGGTATCACGGACAGGCAGCCGGTGTATCAGGTGCTCCATACGGGAACAAAAATCGTCGATGCGTTTGTTCCGATCGGGAAGGACAGCGCCAGCTGATTATCGGGGACCGGATGACGGGTAAGACGGTGCTGGCGATGGATGCGATCCTGAGCCAGAAGGGGAAGGGCACCATCTGCATATACTGCTGCATCGGGAAGTCGATGTCGTCGCTGGAGAAGGCGGTCGGCGCACTGAAGACGAATGGGGCGCTGGGCTACACGATTATCATGATAGCGCTCGATAATGCACCGGTGGGCGAACAGTACCTGGTCCCTTATGCCGCCGCGTCAATGGCCGATTTCTTCGTGGCAGAGGGGAAGGATGTGCTTGTGGTGATCGATGACCTGACGAAACATGCGTGGGCGTATCGCCAGCTTTCACTGCTGCTTGAGAGACCGCCGGGCCGCGAGGCGTATCCAGGCGACATTTTCTATATCCATACGCAGCTGATGGAACGGGCCGGGAAGATGAGCGAAGAACGGGGCGGGGGATCAATGACGTTCCTGGGCGTGGCGGAAACGCTGGAGGGTGATCTGACAGGCTATATTCCCTCGAACCTGATCTCGATGTGCGATGGCCTGGTGTTCTTCAGTAACCCGCTGCTGGGCGAGGGGATCAGGCCGGCTATCGATTTTACGATGTCGGTATCCATCGTGGGCGGGAAGGCGCAAGCTCCGATTCTGAGGAAACTCGCCACGGAATTGCGTGTTCAGTTTGCGCAGTACAAAGAGGTGGAACGACTGAGCAAGCTGCAATCGGGGATCTCACGCGAAGCAGAACAAGTTATGCGGAGAGGCCAGGCAATGGCAACAATTCTGCAGCAGGGCCAGTTCGCTCCGGTTTCACTGGCTGAAGAGGTGCTGCTGCTTTTTGCGGCGCGTGCAGGTCGACTGGATGGACTCGACCTGGCCGCGCAACGGGCGTTCCGAGACGGGATCTTCTCCTTTGCGCGTGAGCTGAATCCGGATGTGATCAGCAAAATCGAAGAATTACAGGAAATGACGACGGATGTGGAAAAGGGCCTGACGGATGTTATGGATGCGTACTTCGCACAGGTGGCGTCGGCGGAAACTCCTGGAGAAGAGGAAGATGGCGAATCGGAAGGGGAGCCGGTGGCTGAAGAGGAAGCTGACAACGCGTGAACTTCCGCCTGACTATCCTGAATCCGAAACGTGTTGTTTATGAAGGTGACGCGGAAAGTGTGTTTCTGCCGGGGGATCAGGGCGAGTTCGAGATTCTGCCGCTGCATGCGCCGATAGTGAGCCTTCTGAGGTCGGGGAATGTTGTCGTGGATTGGAAACGGGTGGTCCCGATAAAAAACGGGATGGTGAAGTTTGACAGGGGCGAGTGCGTTATACTGGTTGAAGAATGAGTGAAGCGCTTAAGAGTTTTATCATTTTCCTGGTGCTGTTCGTGGTGATACTGGGGCCGTCGGCTGTTATCGCGGCGATCGGCTATGCGAGTATCAAGGCGCTGGGCCGTAACCCGTCTGCGGCACCGAAGATCCTGACGGCAATGATCGTGGCACTGATATTTTCGGAATCGATCGCAGTGATCGCACTGCTGATCCTGTTCCAGTTGTTTACGTAGACGGAGAAATGGGCAACGAGACTTAACTGCTCACCATGAAGAGCATGAAGAACATGAAGAATGCAACAGGCAGGCGCTCTTCATGCTTTTCATGGTGAAAGAATGCCTGAGCAGTTGCGAAGAAACAGGAAACAGCCCGGAACACACTGTGGTCCGGGCCGGATGAAAGGGTAGAAATGGAAAACAGCGTACTTATGCAAATGATAGTGCCGCTCGCCATTATAGGCGCCGCGCAGCTTGTGGTATCGATTGTGCTGATCGTGATACTGAGAAAACTCCTGCTGGGCGACACAATGAATGCAATAGGCAGGCTGAAATCTGCGGAAGAGGACCTGGGCAGGAAGGAAGCCGATCTGCAGCAGAAGCTGGATGAGCACGAGACCGAATTCGCCCGCAAACAGGCGGAGGCGGAGGATAATCTGCAGCGTCAGCGCGAGGCGAGTGAACAGGACCTGGCGAAGCTGAAAGAGAGAATGGTGGCGGATGCAAGGGGCCAGGCAGACAAGATTGTCAGTGAGGCACAGCTGGGCAAGGACAAGATCAGGGAGCAACTGGTTCGCGAGATGAACGAGAAGGCTGTCGAATTTGCAGGGGAGCTGTTCAGGCTGGTGATCAGTCAGACTGTGACGGAGTCGCTGAATGCGGCGTTCGTGAACGAGCTGATTGAGGCACTGGAAGAAGTGGATGAGACAAGCATTCACGTGGAAGCGGCTGAGGCAGAATTCGGATCGAGCCATCCGCTGATGCCGGAACAGAAGAAGAAGCTCGAGGAATTGCTGGCGCGGAAGTTTGATGTGAATGTGGCAATTGAAGAAAAGGTGAGGCCGGAACTGCTGGCGGGACTGACAATTAGACTGGGCAGTCTGGAGATTGATGCGAGCTTGCTGAATCGTTATCGCGAAGGCGTTGGGGAAATGAAGAAGGCGGTTTAGCGCGAGGATTGCACCGGCGGAAGTGTACGATGAGCCGGAACGGTGCGGGTGTGGCAGAGAGAGGGTAATAGAGGTGGCAATATGCAGTTGAGCGAATTGAGGAAGGAGATGCGGTTCAATATGGAACTGGTCTCGCTCATCGATACGCTGAAGAATATTGCCAGCTCGAGATATCATGCGCTGGAGCGGGATAAGGAACGGTTTGAACGGTTCATGGAGGCGTTCACGGATTTCTTCAGGGTGGTGAATCTGGTGGATGTGGATGAACCGCTGGTGCGCGTGGCTACGGATGTGTTGGGAGTGGTGATTGTTACGTCGGATTCAGGA
>SPBP01000085.1 GCA_004525935.1 Lentisphaerales bacterium
TCACGGCCGGGGATGAAGGCAGCCTGGAAGGTTCGGCTCATTTCGTTCCTGCGTGTTATGGACGGGCTATTGTGCCGCCCGCTTCATTCCAGACGCTTCTGAGCTCCAGGATATCAGGCGTAACATTCAGGTCGAGTGTCGAGATGTACTCAATTGCCGCGTAACCTTTGTAGCCGACGTCGCTCAACATCCTCTTGAGTTCTGCGAAATCGACGTTGCCCTCGGACATAGGCACATTGAAGTTGCCGGGTTTACCGTTTCGCAGATGCACGTGGTACAAGTGCTCGCGTATTTCCGCCACTCGGGCCATCGGAATCTCCATGCAGACGAAGTGGCTTGGGTCCAGCGTAAAGCCCAGGCCCGGTGCCAACTCGAGTATTGTGAATGCGGTTTCTATTTGTTCGATCAGGCTATGTCCATGAAGCTCCACTGCGAACCGGACCCCCTCGTCCTGTCCTCTCCATCGTTCGTGTCGTTCAAGGGTCGGACACAAAGATCACTTTGCCCGTGCTGCCCTTGTCGAACAACGCGTATGCTTCGGGGGCATCCTCAAGTCCGAACCTGTGGGTGATCAATCGGCCCGGGTCCATCCCGTGCAGGTCTGAGCCACAGATTGCTGCTGCCTTGATTTTGACGACCACTTCGTTGCCTTGCGGTGCCGGGTCCGGCCAGTCACATACCTGCAGCGATCGTGCCCCTAGAATCTTGGCTCCGCGCATATCTTGCTCTTTCCGTAGTGCCCATGGGTTCTCGAAGTTGAACGTCCAATGATTGAAGCCACGTATTACCCGGTCAGTCAAGGAAAAGGGGGGACGAAGAGACAGTCTGTTGCTGATGGTCAACAGTTCTCTGATTTGATCGGCAAATGAGTTGCCATAATCATTCTCGGTTGATCGTCAGATGAACAGCGTCATGTTCGCTTCATCTGATTCGACAAGGAACGAGGCCACCCCGGCGATCTCGACGCCGTCGATCAGTTCCTCTTTCTTGATGCCCATGACATCCATAGACATAGAGCATGCAACGAGCTTTACACCGGACGTTTTTGCCCGGTCCATGAGGGAGGCAAGGCTGTCCACGTTCTTGTCCTGCATGACCTTCTTCATAAGCAACGTGCCGATCCCCATCATGTTCAGCTTCGACAGGAGCAGTTTCTTTGGTCCTGCGGGCATCATCCAGCCGAACATGAAGTCGAGCAGGCTCTTGCCTTTCGCCTGCGGCCCGGGCTTTCTGAGAGCGTTAAGTCCCCAGAAAGTGAAGAACATTGTAACATCATCTCCCATGGCGGAAGCGCCGTTCGCTATGATGAAAGAGGCGAGTGCCTTATCCAACTCGCCGGAGAATACCACCATTGTCTTCTTCTGTTTCTTTGTGCACGAATGCGTGGCCGGCTGCCCGGCGGGCTGCGATCTGCCTTTTCGCAGGGCGACGGAGAACTCTTTTCCATCCGCATCCACTTTCAGCACATCGTGGCCTTGTCTTCGCGCCCATGCAGGGGCATCGACGATGAAGCCTGGGTCGGAAGCCACCGCATTGATTGTGTCACCCGGTTGCATGTTGTCGAGAGCCTCACAAAGCTTCCGGATCGGGCCCGGGCACTGAAGCCCGCGCAGGTCCAGGTCTGCGGACGAACCTGACCGGGCAGGCTTATCGGCAATTTCCTCGTCCGTATAGGGTATTACCGGGGGCGGCGCCTCATCGGGGCAGACGCCGGTGTCATGAAAGGCACAGAACGTCATGGTGCCGCCCGAGAGAGTTGACACTTTCTCGAACCCGCTTTGGACAAGCAGGCGATAAGCCAGGTAACTCCTGAAGCCGACCTTGCAGTACGCAAAGACCGGTTTGTTTCTGTCGAGCGTATTCAGGCTCTTGCGAAGCCGGCTCAAGGGAATGTTGATTGCACCCGGTATATGCCATCCTTCGTATTCTACCGGCGTACGCACGTCGAGGAGTGTTCCCTCCCCGGTTTTTGCCGGATAATCCTCCGCGTACCACAGCCTGACATCGCCATCCAGCACGTTTGTCGCCACGAACCCGGCCATGTTGACGGGATCCTTCGCCGATCCGTAGGGTGGGGCATAGGCCAGCTCGAGTTCCTGCAGGTCCCTTACGGTCATACCCGCCTTGATGGCGGTCGCAAAGACATCAATACGTTTATCGACGCCGTCATATCCTGCAGCCTGTGCGCCGAGGATCCTGCCGTCCGGTTCGAACAGCAGCTTGATATGCATCGAGGCGGTGCCCGGGTAGTATCCCGCGTGACCTGAAGGGTGGATGTAGATCTTCCGATAGTCACGGCCGAGTTGTTTCAAGCGTTTCTCGTTAAGCCCGGTAACCCCAGCCGTCATATCGAACACCTTGACGATTGCCGTGCCCTGCGTTTTGCCATAGACCCCGGGCTTCCCGAAGATATGGTCCGCCACAGAGCGGCCCTGCCTGTTCGCCGGGCCCGCAAGCGGAATCTGTGAGGGCTCATCGCTGACGGCATCCCGGACCTGTATTGCGTCGCCGGCCGCGTAGATGTCAGGATTGGATGTCTGCAGGTTTTCGTTCACGAGGATGCCGCCAAGCCTGCCGATTGTCAGGCCTGCCTTCTGCGCAAGTTCATTTTCCGGCTTAACGCCAACGGCGAGTATGACAAGATCCGAGGACAGCATGTTGCCGTCAACCAGCTCTGTGCGGACCCGCCCGGACTCATCTGCGAACGCGGCCGCGCCGACCCCGAGGTGCAGGCGCAGTCCTTTCCACTTCATGTGCCGTTCGATCTGGTGTGCCATTTCCGGATCGAGTGGAATCATTACCTGGTCGGCCAGTTCCACAACGTCGACCTCCAGCCCTTGTTCACGCAGGTTTTCGGCCATCTCGATACCGATGTAGCCACCGCCGATTATAACTGCACTTGATGCGCCTGCATCCACGACACTCTTAATCCTGTCCATGTCCTCGACATTGCGCAACGTGAGAATGCGCGGATGGTCTATACCGGGAAGCGGAGGTCTAATAGGGGCTGAGCCGGGGCTCAGTAACAGTTTGTCGTAAGGCTCTTCATAGGTTTCGCCCGACTCCATCTTCCTGACGGTTACCGTGTGCCTGTCGGGATTGACAGCAGTGACCTCGTTTCCGACCCTGACGTCGATATGCAGCATCGCGCGCAAGCTTGCCGGCGTCTGCAGGAGCAGCTTTTCGCGGTCCTTGATAACACCGCCGATATGATACGGCAGGCCGCAGTTCGCGAACGACACGTGTTCTCCGCGTTCCAGAACGACGATTTCCGCATCTTCATCCAGGCGCCGGGCCCGCGCCGCTGCCGACATTCCTGCTGCTACGCCGCCGATAACCACGAATTTCATGATGTATTTCCTTTCTTACGCAGGCAATCGAGAATTGTAAGTGACCTCGGGTCTGCGACTGTGTACCAGACCTCGCGAGCCCTGCGTTCGGACTTGATCAGTCCGGCGTCAGTCATCTTGTTGAGATGGTGCGAAACCGTGGCCTGTGGGATACCGAGCCGCTCCACTATTTCGTGAACCGGCAATTTTCCGTTCCGGTCCAGCATTTCAACAATCTGCAGTCGGTGCGTATGTGCGAGCACCCGCAGCACGCGCGACATCCTGTCTATCAGCTCCACCGGCAACCTGCTCCGTGCTTTCATGCGGGCATGATCATTCAAATACCGACATATGTCAAGAGGTAAATATCAGAACATATTAACCGTGTGCCTCTGGTTGTTCGTGGCGGCAGCGAGAACCGGGGGGCGGGTTCGGCCTGTGTATGTCAGAAGCAGGGCATCAGGCGAGTCAGGACGAGGCTGGCGGCGGTCGCAATAAGGAATATGAATGCAAGTCGGCTGAAGCTGCCGCAGACAACAACGACCTTGCGCAACACAGTTTCAGCACGGTTCATGTCAATCAGTGAATACGTTACCTTGACTACAACGTCCTTGGGCGTCGAGAAATCAAACAGGGGATAGCTTGCCCGGATCGAATCTATATTGCACATGGTACTTACCGCAGAGTCGAGCGCCTTCCGGGTTGCCTCAACATCACCGGATTCATACGCCGCCCTCAACCTTGCGGCCTCATCCGGATAGTATTCCGACATCAGTTGCATCTCTATGTTCTGCACCAGGGCGCGGTCATCCTTCTTATCGCTGAACGTTACAAGTCTTACTGCGACTACCCCTGCCAGGACAACTGCTGCCACAGCGACCTGCCACCCTCTCAATTTGACCTGGACTTCCGGCATAGTTCACCTCCTCTATTGCCAATGATCTTTTGTACTGCCGAGACGGGTCTTGCTCCAGTTCCTTGCCTTGTGTCTCGAACGATGTGAGTGACGTGCGTGTAGCCGCCGTTTCGGTGGCTATCGCACGCCATGTCGACTTCAGTGTTTGGCCGCGACTCAGGGAGTCCGGGGCTGTCGATTGTCCTGTTTCCGCTTTGCGGCTTTGTCCTGCTGAGCGCCCTTCTGTCTATGCGCTTTTGCCGTGTCCTTCTGGCTTTTCTTGTCACCCATGCCACTGTTCCTTTCTGCTGTCATTTGCGGCGTTTCGCCGTCTGTGTTTCCTTCTCATCGGCCTCCGAAGTACTGCATTTCTCCGGTGGCGTCATCGACTCGAATTCCGAAATGGTCGCCAAGATATCGAATAGGTTTGCGACTGTAATAGACCCGCCAGACGTCGGCCTGTGGATCAAACCTGGCACTGCGACCAGCATAGAACCTCAGATCAAAAGGATCATGTTGCGGTCGCTTCAGCTTAGCGAATGCGTCTGCCATCTTGAGGACCTGTGCCTCAGACAAGCGTCCAGAATGCGATTCCGCGCGTGGAGTCGCACAGCTGCAAAGGAGCAAGGCGAAGCAAAGTGAGACGAGTAATATCTTCATCTTTCTCTCTGTGAATGCTCATTTTGAGCTTTCGGCAGCTTTTCGCCGATAAGCTCTCCAGGGTGTGGTTCGCAGAATCCTATTCATGGCACAACGTGCAGCCCCGTTCACAGTAGGCTCTTAAATACATTTATCAAGGATCTCTTTCTGTTCAGCAGAACGACTTTCACCTGCTTGTCCTTAAGCCCAAGAATATTCCCCATAAATACGGAATCAACATCCATCCGACAAATCATGAGCCGCCCGCCCTGTTTCTTTTGAAGGCACTCTAATCTGCGGTAAAGGCGAGGAGCCCCATCATTTGTTACGATCAGCAATCGTGACACACGGTCACTATGATTATTACTTTTCTGCAATCCGCGCAGCTCATTTGCTAAAGCCTTTTCTATAGCCTCATGACCGATAAGCAATTCGCCAAGTGATTGCGCATAGAAAATATGCTTACGCAGTTCTGCGTTTAGTTCCAAAAGGGGAATGCGTATTTGCGAATCACCATAAAGTTCGATGCTCTTTTTCTCCAATGCCGCTCGGACATCTGCCTCAACGCCGTCCTTCGCCAACTGTTTAGGTAATTTCATTCCATTCCTGGCGCCGAACGTGAACCTAACCTGCTTGAAATTGCGCAGCTATTTCAAGCAGGTTCAGGTTGTTGTGTGCTCTTTGAGCCACGCGACGAAGGCGTCGCGCCCCAGCTTGCCTGCCGCCATGCTGAGAATGATTTGTTCCTGTTCGTCAACATCAGCCTCAAGCTCATAACCGTTGAGGGCGAGGAAGGTTTCCATGGCGGCATGGCCGATGCGCTTGTTCCCGTCAAGAACAGGATGATTCATGACGAGCGAGAAGCAGAGAGCGGCCGCTTTCGTAACAACGCCGGGGTACAGTTCCTCCGTTCCGAAAGTGGCGTGAGGCTGGGCGAAAGCCGATTCGAGTGCGCCCAGATCTCGGATTCCACTCGCCCCGCCTGATGAATCAATGAGCATCTGGTGGAGTTCCAGGACTTCCGAAATGGAAAGGTAGCGCATTAGGCCAGACGTCGGTACAGTTCCTGATTCTTCGACAGGACACGGCGAGCAGCTTCATCAAAATCGGGATCAGGCTGTCCGACCAGGTCGTCAACGGATGCCATCAGGAACTGCTCGGCATTCAGGCCGTAGCGCCTGGCTTTTTCGTGCAGGGCTTCAGCTTTCAGGTCTTCCAGCTGTACGGTGATGCTAGTCATGCGGTGATTCCTTTCATCTGCCCGGATGATGCCACTGCAGTAGCCCGACTTCAAACCATTTCATGCACACAACGTAGAATTGACGGGCGGCGTATTCGCCGTACCGTCGAATTTGTGGTTGGCACATTCTTTTCTCAGTGTGCCAGCTTGGCCGATGCAAGGCGGTTCAAGCTGACGCCGGCTTCTGCCGCCTCTATGGTCAATTCCCTGTGAACATCAGGAGGAACGCGAACCATGAACTTTCCGCTGAACTTCCTGCCAGCAAGGGGCTCGGGGATAGATTCCCTGTTTTTCCTCATGTCCGCTACGACGTCGGCAACAACGCCACGGACCCCCCGAAGCGCAGCTTCGGGGGATGAGGACAGCCAGCTCAGGCTGGGGAACTCTGCGCAGAGACCGACGTACTCGTGATCATGCTCTTACCAAGTTACCCGGTATGTATAGTGATCATTTTGAATGGCTTTCATATTCCAACCTTTCGATCGCTCTCAGGACTTGCTTGACCTGATATGCTTTTGCTTTGCCCTTGGAGCTCTGGATGTTGACCCTTGGGTCACCTTGCCACGGGGTCTTATAGACCCGGTGGCTTGTAGCTTTCTGCCTCGGCTTTCCAAGATAGTAGTCGCAGACACGACATACATCCGCAAAGCGGACATTCTCCGGATTGCGTCTCATCTGCTCAACTATGTCGTCAACCCGTGGCATGGTTCTATAGTATCATTAGTGATATTAATGTCAAGTGCCAACGATTGAAATGACGATTCGGCGGGCTAGAAACTGCCGACTTCTTACACCCGCGCCGGCGCGCTCAAGAACGCGAAGAACGCGAAGAACTGTGGATAGCAATTCTTTATTCGTGGCCATTCGTGTAATTCGTGGTCGGCAGTTCGGCAGATAGAAGATAGAGGATGGCGGAAGGATGAAGGCTGAGGGATGATCAATACAAGAGGCACTTGCACGAATGCGTCGCGCCGAATGATGTCTTCTCCGGGTAGCGGGCCGAACATTCAGGCATGGCTTCAGGACAGCGCGGATGGAAGTGACATCCGGACGGCGGGTTGACCGGCGAAGGGACATCGCCGCCAAGCACTATGCGCTTCCTGCCGGTTGTTTCATCAAGCTGCGGCACAGCAGAGAGAAGAGCGCGCGTGTAGGGATGCTTCGGATCATTGAAGATCTCTTCAACCGTTCCTTCTTCAACAATCCTGCCCAGGTACATGACCGCTACGCGATCCGCCAGGTACTTTACGACGCTCAAGTCGTGCGTGATGAACAGGTATGAGATCCCCAACTCGACCTGGAAGGCCTTCAACAGGTTCAGAATCTGGGCCTGTACCGAGACATCGAGGGAACTGGTTGCTTCGTCGCAGATGACCAGTTCGGGGCGAAGTGCCAGTGCGCGGGCAAGCCCTATTCTCTGACGCTGGCCGCCTGAGAATTCGTGCGGGTAGCGCAGTACCATGTCGGGGTCGAGTCCGACCCTCTGCATTACCTCTTTTACAGCCGCGGTTCTTTCTGAGGCGGAAGCCATGAGCCCGTGAGTGTTCATTCCTTCGGCGATGGATTCTGCGATTGTGCGACGGGGATTGAGGCTGGAGAACGGGTCCTGGAAAATCATCTGGATGCGTCGCCGGAACGGCTTGATCCGGCGACGGTCGAGAGGGATGAGGTCGTTCCCGTCGAACAGGATCTCGCCGGAGGTTGCCTTGAGGAGCCTGATGATACATTTGCCGACGGTAGTCTTGCCGCAGCCGGATTCTCCCACAAGTGCGAGCGTTTCCCCTTTCCTGACAGTCAGGTCCACGCCATCGACGGCTTTAACGTGGCCGACTGTCCGCTTGAGTATTCCTTTTCTGATCGGGAAATGCATTGCCAGTTTCCGGATCTCCAGGCGAACAACATCGGGCCCGGTCTTCTGCGAGGCGGTGAAAGCAGTTGGTGCGGGAAGCGGCTGCGCCGGCCGACCGGTGGCCGGGTCGAGCAGGAAACATTCTGCCCGGTGGTTGGGTCCGATGGCGTAACGTTCCGGCTGTTCGGCGGAGCACCGTGGCATTGTGAACGGACAGCGGTTATGGAATCGGCAACCGGCCGGGAACCGTGCGGCCTTCGGAACGAGCCCGTCAATAGTCTGCAGCGGCTGGTCACGTTGACCGCGAGATGGAATGGAGCGGAGCAGGAGCCGGGTATAGGGATGGGCCGGCGCTGCGAACAGGGCTTCACGATCGGCTTCTTCAACGATACGGCCGGCATACATGACGCCGACCCGGTGCGCATTCTCGTTCACGACACCCATGTCGTGCGTGATCAGAAGAACGGCCGTATGCAGTTCTTGCTGCAGGTCGCGTATGAGTTCGAGTATCTGCGCCTGGATTGTGACATCAAGGGCAGTTGTCGGCTCGTCGGCAATCAGGAGGTCGGGTCTGCACGCAAGCGCCATGGCGATCATTACCCGCTGTCTCATGCCGCCGGACATCTGGTGGGGGTATTCTTCGTAGCGACTTCCAGAATCGGGGATTCCGACGCGTTGCAGCATGTCGATTGCGATTTTGCGTGCCGCGGTCCGGCCTATACGCTGGTGCACAAGAATCGCTTCGGCTATCTGGTTTCCGATGGTGAAGACCGGGTTCAGGGCTGTCATCGGTTCCTGGAAGATCATGGAGATTCCGTTGCCGCGGATTCTGCGCATTTCGACCGGCGGCAATGAGGAGATCGGTTGGCCACGGAACGAGATTGTGCCGCCGGCGATGTAGCCTGCCGGTTTTGCAACAAGTTGAAGGATGGAAAGGGCGGTCACGGACTTACCGCAACCTGATTCCCCGACGAGCGCATATGTTTCCCCGGCGCGTATCGAGAAACTTACGCCGTCAACGGCTTTGGCAATGCCTTCCGAAGTGCGAAAGTACGTCCGCAGCTCGTTGACTTCCAGGACAACCTCTTCTCTGTTCTTTGTCATCTGTGATCCATCATCCCTGGCCTACGAAGCTCTTCGAGCGAAGCAGGCTGA
>SPBP01000313.1 GCA_004525935.1 Lentisphaerales bacterium
CCTCGTTATCGAGCCAGTGCAGCCCGAACTGAAAGAGGCGCCTGCCGAACCCCCGGTGATCGCGGTCTCAACAACCGCGCCGAAAACCAGCCCCACCCCCCATACTCGCGACGCGAAAGCGACCCAGGTCGAAGCGCCACCCGCTGCCTTGGTGCCTGATGTTCAAGTGCCGCAAACCGAACCACTCGAGCTCAGTGAGGATCCGAACCGGACCACGTTGCGTCGCATTGAAGATGCGTGGCTTGCGGAACCGAAGCAGATTGATGTACTTGACGCTGCTTTCATGAACCAGTCGCCCGTATTTCGTCTGCCTGCCGATGAAGCCAGGTTCACTTCTATACGCAGCGAATGGTTGAAGCTGAAGCGGACACTCCTGGCGGAACGGATTGCCGATGCGGAGACGGCAATATCTGACTTTGTCCGGTATCGTTACCAGGTTGGCAATCCTGCGGCTGGCTCCTACAGGCGCACGACCGAACCTCTTCCCCCACTGTCGATCGTCCTGCCCACAGATGCAGATCTATCATTCTTCCGGGTCAAGTTGAGCGACGCGCGACGGAAACGACTGGAACTCTGGGCCAACTTCAACGCGGGCCCGGGCTACGAGAACAGGCTGAAATCTCTCGCGCGAGATCTGAAGGCGCATGGCGACTCGGTCAGGACGCGGCCCGCCGACGTGTCGAACCAGTGTCTGTTTGAAAGTGCGCTCCTGGAGAAATCGCCGGCACGGGTCATCCGTCAGTTCTCAGACTCTGCCCGCCCTCCGGAATTCTTTGCATGTCGCGCCCACACTGCGTATACCCCGAACGCATCCTGTCTTGACACTCTTCAGGACGCCGTTGCTTTCGTGGAAGCCGGGGGACAACCCGACATGTATGACATACAACTGGTTCTCTTTGCGTCCTGCTATACATGGCGGAACGCCGTTGCGGGAGAATACGCATATGCACAAAAAGCAAACACACTGCTGGGCGCATTCTTTGCCAGACTGGATTCAACGGACAATGATGTCGTCATGTCCATTCTTGCCGCCGGTGCACTGAACCGCGATTCTGACCAGTCCGACTGGATGCCGTGCACCTACATGATGGAGGCCCTGTCGTTGATGCCGGGCCTTGCGCATGGATCCAACCTGAAGCAACGCGTCGAACAGTGGCTGGATGAGTATCGATCCCGTCGGCCGGTATCCGACCGGCTCGCAGAACTCAGTGAACCATTGAACCTGCTGCGGGCTCTGCTGGAGAAGAAACGATAGCCCCGCAAATCATCCGCTGCCCCTATTCGCGGCCAGAGCTCCGGCGTGCTGCGCTGATAATGAACGGCGCCTGAGACGAGGAACTCGCGTTTCCCGTCAATAATGATGGAGCGTTTATCGAAACCTATCGAATGCATGCCGCATTCTCTGCAGATCCGGCGATCGTTTCAACCAGTAGTTCCGTCACACTGTGGACGGGCCCGTCCGGTTTTCTCTTGTCGAAATACCAAATCGGGTCTACTGTGCTTCGTCGAAATGAACCACGATCGCATTCAAGGCAGGCTCAACCGGATAGGATCCACATGAACCAGACTCAGACTGAGCTCCCGAGCTCCGACACCGGCTCGGGGCCGCGGTACAAACATGTGCTTGCCCTGAATCCATACACCATGGACTCCATGGGATCGATGGGAATCTTCCCTCCCACAGGCCTTGAGTATGTCGTCACAAACATGAAGCCGCTGGTCGGCAAAGTTACGCTGGTCGACCTGCGCACCGAAAAGGAATATGCCGACTTTGACAAGCTTTGTGAATTCATAAGGAAAGACGTCGATCTTATTTGCATTGCAATCATGTGGCGTTCGCGGTTCGAACAGGTCTGCAAGCTGATCTCCCGTTTACCCCCGGAAGTTACGACTATAGTCGGCGGACAAACCGCCACAGAGGAGGTCGAATATCTTTTCCAACGCTGCTCGAACATAGACATGATAGTCCGAGGCGAAGGCGAGAACATCATACAGCAGATAGTCTCGGGGACCCCCCTCCCCGAGATTGACGGGCTCTCATACCGGCAGAACGGCACAGCCGTCCACAACAAGAACGGGGTCCTGCCGGAAGTTGCCGGACTATCCTTCCCCGACCGATCCCTGCGAAGGTACGACTACAAATGGATGGAAAATGGTGTGCGACTCAGTGATCACACCTTCGACACGATCCTTGGCGCCCGGGGTTGTCCCTACAAGTGCAAGTTCTGCACTTTCAACATGAATCCACTCGGTCAAAAACGCGAATACACCGAGCGGCCACTCGAGTCAGTTGTTGCGGAACTGAAGAGTATAACGGCCGACGTTGTCCTTTTCAGCGATGACCACTTCTTCATTAACCCCCGACGCAGCGGGGAACTGTGCGACCTGATTATCGCGAACGGCATCAAGAAGACGTTCATTGTCCAGACTCGAATTGAGGTCACGCGGCACCCCGACCTTCTCAAGAAGGCCTTTCAGGCAGGGGTCCGTATCCTGCTGGTGGGAATTGAATCCCCGCACGATCGCATTCTTGAACAGTTTGACAAGGGCTTTACACAAAAACAGGTGAGGGAAGCCTTCGCAATATTCGGGACATTCGATTTCTACATCCACGGCTATTTCATCTACGGCAACGTAACCGAGACCGAAGAGGAAATGGTTTACATCGGGCAGTTTGGGAGGGAGATCGGGGTCGATTCGATAGGTTTCCAGAAGCTGCGCATCGAAAAATTCTGTCCACTGCAGAAGCTGGTGGAGAGTACTCCCGGTTATCACTACGACCGCATTGGCGGGCCTGTATATTCCGACAAGTACGGGCTCCCTGAGCTGAAGAAGATCCGGAACAGGATACGCGCCGCGTTCTATACGCGGTCACAGATACGACGAATGTATCAGAAGTTGCACCGGCACGGCCTGCTCGGGCCAAAGGACATTCTGCGGGTTCTTTCACACCTGCCCGTCCTGGCTTACAACATGAGACAGAGGAAGATCCGGAAGCGAAACCCGGAACTGCCGGCGCCGCTCTGCGCATCATCGCCGAACCCGGAAACGGGCGACAAATAAGACGCCGGCTGACCAGTACTCGCTTTCGGACCGAGGGCGAAGTCGGGGTGAAACCGCATTGCGGATTTGGCTGCCGCCCGCAATCGTCCTCGTCCTCAGTGAGCAGAGCGAGCGGTCCTCGCGTGCCAGGCCGTAGCCTTCGGCGAAGGCTGATCCTCGATCTTTCACGCGTCACGTTCCTCACTGAAGACGAGGACGATTAACAGATTAACCTTCAGGAGAAAGCTGTAGGGCCGAGTTCCGACTGCCTTCATCCAGCATCTATCGATTGCCCGCCCATCCCGGCTTTGAGCCGTATCTCTTCTTGGGACGCGGCCGCTGCGGTTTCTTCGCCTGGAGCGCGACGTTGCGC
>SPBP01000034.1 GCA_004525935.1 Lentisphaerales bacterium
GCGGCTGCAAGCAGGCGATAAACAACAAACGCCCGGTCTGCCATCACGATATTGGTGTTAGGGCCGGTGAAGACATGTGTCGTCAGCTCAAGCAATTCGTTGCTGCCGTTTCCGACCACTATCGAGCTGACGGGAACGTCAAGCCGATCTGCGAGAGCACGTTTGAGGTAGAAGGCGCCGCCGTCGGGATAGCGATGCATGTCGGTTGCGGCCCTGCGCATTGCTTCGATCGCAAGGGGGGACGGTCCGAGCTCGTTTTCATTGGAAGCAAGCTTGAGAATATCTGATCCATCGGCGAAGCCCAGATCTCTGGCCACTTCTTGAATAGGCTTGCCGGGCTCATAGACCTTGAGGTCGTTGATCCATGGCCGTGCTATTCGCGAGAATGTGTTTGTCGCAGGCATCGATAGTTATCGAACCGCCGAGGCTTGGAGCCGCAAGGGGTCAGGCCTGAACGTCCTTCCCGGAAGGACGGCACGCTCTCGGATATGAACCCAGCACCGTTAAGAAGGTGCAATGAGATGATAGATCCTTCAGCGCTTCGGCCACGGGTTCTTCGTTGGTATGCCCCTCGAAATCGACGAAAAAGTTGTATTCCCACGACTTGGACCGGGATGGTCTCGATTCGATCTTTGTCATGTTCAACCCGAATTTACGGAACGACTCCAGCGCATTGTGCAGGCTGCCGGCCTTATGCTTGACCGAGAAGATCACGGAAGTCTTGTCATTTCCCGTGGCGCCTCCAGAGGATTGGCCCAGCACGAGGAATCGCGTTTCGTTACCCCCGATGTCCTCGATATTCGAGGCGACAATATCCAGCACGTAGATTTCTGCTGCCAGGCGGCTTGCAATTGCTGAGGAATCCGTCTCGATAGCAGCTAGCTCTGCTGCCTTTGCGGTACTGCTGGTGCTGACCTGCTCGACGCCTGGCATTTCCATGCGCAACCACCGGTTGCACTGGCCGAGCGCCTGCGGGTGGCTGTAGACCTTGCGTATCCTGTCACGCGATGAGCGAGAAAGCAGGCAATGGGAAATCGGGTAGATCGTTTCTGCGCAGATCTTGACCTTTGCATCCACGAGGCGATCAAGGGTAGGTGCCTCCGGGCCCTGAATTGAGTTTTCGATCGGGACAACACCGTAATCGGCCAGTTGTTTTTCCACCTCTTCAAATACGGCAGCCACTGATTCACACGCGACATATTCCACGCTGGATCCGAAGCGCTCACGAGCTGCACCGTGGGAGAACGTTGCGGCAGGTCCGAGGTAGGCCACTTTAAGTTCCTTTTCAAGTGCGAGTGAAGCGGACATTATCTCTCGGTAGATGTAAGACAGGGACTTAGCCGGCAAGGGCCCCGGGTTCAGTTTCTGGACGCGCGCAAGGACTTCCTTTTCTCGCTGCGGCACATAGGGTTCTGCACCGTTGCTCTCCTTCAGCTTGCCTATTTCGATGGCCGTCTTGATGCGCTGGTTCAGGAGGTCAACCAGCTTGGTGTCGATGTCATCGATGGTCTTTCTGAGTTTGTCGAGAGTCATTGCTTTGCCGAGCTCCAGTAGCCGTCGGATCTATTCATCGTCATCCTCGTCGTCTTCATCAAATTCATCATCATCCACATCTTCGACCGTCTTCTGAGTAGCGCTTTTCTCAGGCTGCTTCGCGTCTTCATCTGCTTCATCTGCTTCGGCGGTGTCCGGTACATCTTCACCGGTATTCTCAGACTGAGCCAGCTCATCCGCTCTGTGGCGGTCAATCCTCGCAAGTTGTTCGATTCCAGGCAATTGCTTCAGGTCACCGAGTCCAAAATGCTCAAGGAACCGTTTCGTCGTGCCAAAAAGCATCGGGCGACCAGCTAATTTACTGCGCCCGACCATGTGGATCAACTGCATTTCCATAAGAACCCGCAGTATATGGTCTACATTGACGCCACGGACACCTTCAATTTCCAGCCTGGTAAGGGGTTGTCTGTAGGCAATAATGGCCAGTGTCTCCAGTGCTGGACGGGAAAGTCGGTGCGGTTTCTCTACGTGCAGTAGATGTTTCAGCCACGGTCCGCATCGTTCATCGGACTGGAATCTGTATCCTGCCGCGACTTCCACGAGCCGGAAGCCAGCGCCGGAACGGCGTGTCTCCTGGAGGAGTTGTTCGATGGCGGCGCGCACGTCGGTCTCGCGGGCGGTCGCGAACGGTCCACCCCTGTCCTTGTCGGTCTCCGCCACGGCCCTCAGATTGGCACGTATCTGGGCGAGGGTGAGGGGGTGTCTGGAGGCCAGGATAAGCGCTCCGACAATTTCCTTCAGTTCGACGAGGCTTTCGTCGGTAGACATTGTCATCTCCATATGTGCGACCCCGGAGAGCGCACCTGACTGCGTTATTCCCTGAGTCTATTCGGGATATCCTGCAATCATAATTTCCCCGAAGTGATGATCCTGTGAGACGACTATATGCCTCATTCGGAGCAGCTCCAGGACAGCGAGAAACAAACACGCTATTTCCTGCCGCGAGGTGGCGCCGGCAAGAATAGAGGAAAAAGTGAAGGTCTTGTCAGTCTTTACCGCATTGAGAACGGACTCAATCTTGTCCGACACGCTGAAGACAGTGGCATAGAGCCCATCGAAGGTTTCTTCGGGGAGCCGCTTGAGTGCAGCATTGAACGCGGTTATCAGATCAAAGATACCTACGTCGGTGAGTGTCAACCCGGCGTCAACGTTCTCGTCAAGCTCGACCACGTCGCCGCCCACCGCGAACACATTTTCCTGGACCGTTTCTCGTTCCTGCAGAAACGATGCCGCGTCCTTGAATTTGCGGTATTCAATAAGCTGCCGCACGAGTTCCCACCTGGGATCTTCTTCCTCTTCTTCCATTTCCGGGCGCTCTTCGGGGGGAAGCAGCATACGGCTCTTGATCAGCATGAGGGTGGACGCCATAACTATGAATTCGCCGGCGATGTTGAGGTCCAGCATGCGCATGAGGTTAAGGTATTCGATGTACTGGTCGGCAACCTGCTCAATGGGGATATCGTAAATATCGATTTCGTTCTTCTTGATCAGGTACAGAAGAAGGTCGAGCGGGCCATCGAAAACTTCGAGCTCGATTCTATGTGCTTCCGGTATGGCGATTGGCGACATGGTGTGCCGGTTCAGTCCAGCCCACAGGCACGCCGCGCGGCATCAAGTGTTCGACGCGCTTCGCCCCGGGCGCGGCTGGCGCTCTCCTGGAGTATGGTTTCGACCTGGTCAGGGCTCTTAATCAGTTCATCCCGTTTTTTTCTGAAAGGCTCGAAGTAGTTCCACATCACATCGAACAGCGCGTGCTTTGCCTTTGCGTAGCCGTAACCGCCAGCCCGGTAGCGATCGGCCATTTCGTCGGATTCCTTGTTGGAAACAAACAGACGGTATAGCGCAAAGACGTTACATGTGGCGGGGTCCATGGGCTTGTCGAGGGGAGTACTGCTTGTCACAATTCCCATGACTCGCTGACGGGTTTCCTTCTCGTTGCCGAAGAGTTCTATGTGATTATTGTATGACTTGGACATTTTGCGACCATCAACTCCGGGAACAACAGCAACGTTTTCGACTATGGACGGTTCTGGAATGGTGAAGATCGGGCCATACTGATTATTGAACTTCATGGCAATATCTCGAGTAACCTCGACGTGCTGCTTCTGATCTCGTCCCACGGGAACGACATTGGACTGGTATGCCAGTATGTCTGCGGACATGAGTACGGGATAGGAAAACAGGCCATGTGTAGGGAGAATGCCCCGGGCGGTCTTGTCCTTGTATGAATGGCATCGCTCCAGTAGCCCCATTGGTGTTACGACGGACAAGAGCCAGGTCAACTCCGTGACTTCGGGAACATCGCTCTGCCTGAAGAACGCGGTGCGGGAAGGATCCAGTCCGCATGCGAGAAAGTCTATTGCCACCTCCATCGTGTTCTGCCGCAGTTCAGTCGGGTCGGTGACTGTAGTCATTGCGTGGTAGTTAGCAATAAACAGGAACGCCTCTCCCTGGTCCTGGAATTCAATAGCCGGCTTCATCATACCGAAATAGTTGCCCAGATGAAGCCTGCCCGAGGGTTGAATTCCTGAAAGTATTCTCATAGTACATTTCCGCTTCAGCGTTCTGTTGACAGATCGACAGACACTACCTGAAGAGCGGCGGGAAAGAAAGAGAAACCTGCGCTTTATGCCGTGTTTTGCGAAGCAAAACTAACTAGCAGGGCTAGGACTTTGCTCCGACGAAGGAGGGGCTAAGTCCGACGCACTGCTAGTGCGGGAAAAGGAGGCGCATCAGGTCGTCGCCTTTCATGTGGCCCAGTTCTCCGGACTCACAGGCCGACTCGTGATATGACTGAACCGAATCCGGCGGGCAACCATTCATTCGGACTGCGACAGGCACGGCGGTCCTTGTGTGCTTGCCGAGCGAGACCGGCACAGGATGATCCGGCAAAACTGCGACATTGACCTTTGAATCAACAGCTGCCAGAACGCGCTGTATGATGCGCGAATCGAACTGTTCAATCGTCTTGATCTTCAGGTTGAGGTCCTGGGCGTGCGACACCTCGTCGATAGCCTCAACATGCAGGTATACGAGATCATGCGACTCCAGAGCGCTGACTGCCGCATCGGCCTTACCCTCGTAGTTCGTGTCAACATAGCCGGTAGCTCCGGCAACAGGGATATGATGCATACCGAGACACTTCCCGAGTCCCACTATGACGTCTACGGCGGAAATGACGGCGCCCGTAATGCCATATTTCTGAGATAGCTGCTTGAGGGATCCCGATCTTCCGCCACTCCATGGCCACACGCCGCTCAATGTGTCGGACGGCAGCTCTCGCAGAACTTCTGGCGCTTCACGGATAAGTCTTCTGAGGAACTCGACCGTCGCTGCAGCCTGAGCCTCAGTTGCGACGGGCAATATGTCATCAATATGATCGCCGTGATGATCGTCGGGTTTTTCCGTAGCTACCATTGTGGAGAATCCGGCTCCGGAAAGCAGGAGTAGTGTCCGGTAACTGACGCCCGGACAGAAGCGAATGGCTTCATTACCGAAAGACCTGTTCATCGCAGCAACCGCATCGTCAGCAAGTGCGGCCGAGGGATGTCCTCCCGAGTAGTCCTTCAGGATCCCGTCTTCGATTGTTACGAGGTTCAATCTGAACGCGATGTCCTCCGGAGAAAGTGTAATGCCGGCCCCGGCAGCTTCAAGCGGGCCGCGACCGCAGTACTCGGACGGGAGATCGCACCCGAGTATCGACATATTCGCTACTTCGCTGCCCGTAGGAAATTCATCGGGCAAAGTGAGGAGGGTACCGGCGCGTCCGTCGCGCGCGATGGAGTCCATGCCGGGCGTGTTGGCTCGCTGCAACGGCGTCATGCCATCCAGTTCGGCGAGTGGCTCATCCGCCATGCCGTCCCCGAGGAATATGATGGTTTTCGGATGTATCATTGCGCTATGTGTTGACGTTCTTCTGTTCTCGGTCGTCGGCCAGAATTCCTTCGTTGAGCCGGATGTGGCGACTGCAGCGTTCTGCAACTTGTTCACTGTGAGTAACGACAACGAGGGTGTGTCTGCGTTCCCTGGCGAGGTCGAACACATAATCGAGAACCTGGCGACCGGTTTCATCGTCGAGATTGCCTGTCGGTTCGTCCGCGAGCAGGAAGTCGGGTTCGTTCATAAGGGCACGGGCCAATGCCAGCCGCTGCTGCTCGCCTCCGGACAGCTCCATAGGGCGGTGCTGGGCCCTTTCCTCGAGACCCACGCGAGACAGCAATTCGCGGGCGCGTTCTTTCATGGCCGAGAAAGACGACACCGTGCCTTTGCCCGTCATTGCGGGCAACACCGCGTTCTCCAACACCGTTAATTCGGGAAGGAGGTGATATGACTGGAATACGAAGCCGATGTGTTTTGCCCTGATCAGCGATCGTCTTCCTGCTGAACAACGATAGAGGTCCGTGCCCTGAAAAATGACAGTTCCCGAATCAGGAGTGTCGAGCCCCCCGAGTATGTGCAGAAGAGTGCTCTTTCCCGCTCCGCTTGCCCCGACGATCGCGACCGAAGTTCCGGATTCCACCGAGAACGACACTCCTCTGAGCACGCTCACAGTACGGTGCATGATCGCGTAGCTTTTGTGTAAGTTGTCGGCTTTCATTAAGACAGCCATGTTCGCCGTCCCCCAGGCATCATTCGTTTCTCAGTGCGTCCGCCGGATTCAGATACGCAGCGCGCGCGGCGGGAACGATACTGGCAATTATGCAGAACACCACCACCAGTACCACGATAGTGACCACGTCTTCGCAAGTTGTTTTGGCCGGGATTTCAGCCAGTTGGTACAGGCTCTTCGGGAACAGTTCGAAATTGAAGAGCCTGGCCAGCAGGTTAAGAATCGCATTGCGGTACCGCAGGATCACCATGCCGGCGCCAAGCCCGCCAAGTGTGCCTGTGATACATTGAATCATGCCGTGCCAGATAAAGACGCCCATGATCTTGCCGGAGGAGAATCCGAGTGCTTTGAGCAGTCCGATTTCCGACGTCTTCTGGACCGTAATGACTATTAGTGTGCTGGCTACGCAGAAGAACGCCACGATAGAGATCAAGGAGAGCAGAAAAAGCATCAGACCTTTTTCGACGCGCAATGCCTCGAAGAGAGTCCGATTCATTTGCGTCCACGTTGTGGCGATGAACCGGTTTCCAAGTGTTTCGCGGATTGCCGCCGCAAATTCGTCGGCGCGGAATGGATCGTCCGTAAGCACTTTTATTGCAACGGCCCCGTTATCAATGCCGTAGACATCCCGCGCCGCCTGTATTGACGAAAGCACGTAGCGGCTGTCGAATTCCCACATGCCAAGATTGAAGATCCCCGCTACCGTGAGTTCTTCAGGCAGGTGCAGTTCATCGCCCGATCCGACACTGTTGGGGGAATAGGCGAGGACCCTGTCACCCACGCCTGCGCCAAGTTGAGCGGCGAGGTCACTACCGATTACCACATTCTCGTCAGAGATATCGAAGGCTCCCGAAATCATGTTTGAAGGAATGCTTGATGCCAGTCCGGATCGAGAAGGATCGACACCCATAATGAGCACTGCATCGATGCGGCTCTCGTTTCTCAACAGCGCAATGCACTGCACAAAAGGGATAGCGTTGGAAATGCCGGGAATCGACTCCAGCTCCAGTGCAACAGCATCCTCGTTGTCAATTACAGTTCCGGGTCGGGTTACCGTTATGTGGGCGCTGAAGCCGAGGATCTTATCTCGCCACATCTGATCGAAGCCCTCCATTACCGACATAACGATAAGAAGGATTGCGACGCCAAGCAGCACGCCGGACACGGAAATGAAGGTCACGACGGAAACAAAAGACCGCTTCGGACGAAGATACTTCAGAGCAAGAAATAGAGAGAATGGGGGCATGTCATTTAGGGCGAAGTTGAGGGAACAGGATTACATCTCTTATGGCATCAACACTGCAGAGAACCATCATAAGGCGATCGATACCGATCCCCATGCCGCCGGCCGGCGGCATTCCATGTTCGAGCGCCACGAGGAAGTCGTTGTCCAGCTTGTTCCCATCGGTACCCGCGGCGAGCTCGAAACGACGGCGTTGTTCAAGGGGATCATTCAACTCGCTGTCAGCAGGGGCAATTTCCTTGCCGCCGATCTCGAGCTCAAACACATCGGCACACGTCGGGTCATCGGCGCAGGTCCTGGCGAGCGGAACAAGCGCGGCGGGAAGTCGCGTAACGAACGTCGGAAGGATAAGCGTCTTCGCGATTACCTTCTCATAGATTTCATGAGTAACAAGATCCATCGTCCAGTCTGTCGGGATATCCAGGTCGAGTTCACGAGCGCGTTGCTGGGCCGCCGACAGGGGAAGGGTGAACCAGTCGGCGCCCATCTTTTCGGTGATCAGATCGCGGTACGAGACTTCCCGCCATGGCGGATTGAGGTCTATCGTGCCCGCCTGTGACTCGAAAGTCAGCGACTCGAATACCGTTTGTGCTACGTTAACGATGAGACTCTGAACAAGTTCCTTCATGCCATTAACATCGGAGTAAGCTTCGTATATCTCGAGCATTGTGAATTCGGGATTATGTGTTCTATCGAGTCCCTCGTTCCTGAAGTTCCGGTTCAACTCGAATATGCGGTCGTATCCTCCGACGAGCAGCCGCTTGAGATAAAGTTCTGGAGCTATTCGCAGGTACATCTGGCTGGCAAGTGCGTCATAGAATGTGACAAACGGTTTTGCCGCGGCGCCTCCCGGGATCGACTGCATCATGGGTGTTTCGACTTCCATGAAGCCGCGCTCGCGCAGAAAGCGTCGGATTTCAGCGATTGCCGCAGCGCGTTTGTCAAAGATTACCCGCATATCAGGATTCGCGATCATATCGAGGTATCTCTGACGGTATCGGGCTTCAACATCCTTGAGCCCGTGCCACTTTTCGGGAAGTGGCAGAATCGACTTTGAGAGCATGTGCCAGCGGTCGACCTTGATGGTCTGTTCTCCCATGCGGGTGATGAAGAGGGTTCCCTCGATTCCGATATGATCGCCGATGTCCAGCAATTGAAAGGCGTCAAACGGCTCATCGCCAAGATGCTTCTTCTGGATGTAGATCTGGAAGCGGTCGGAACAGTCACTCAGGTCGGCGAAGATAGTCTTGCCCATGTTTCTGATCGATGTCAGTCGGCCGGCAACGCGCACAGTGTCGCCGTCCCTGAATTCGGCCCTGACCTCAGCGAGACGGCCGGTTCGCTGAAAGGCACCACCAAAAGGTTCGTAGCCGAGTTTCTTCAACTCCGCCATATTCGCGAGACGCTGATCTCGATACTCGTTCTGATTCTCCGGCATATCATCCTTTCAGTCGGTTGTGCGAGCCGCAGTGGAACTCGTTGGTGAGAATGCACTATGTCACAGGAGAATGCAAGTTTGAGCTGGCAGAGCGTTGGACTCAGGTCGCCCAGGGGAACGATCTATGCCTCGCCCACATATTTCACGCGTCGTGTGAAACTATTCGGGCTGAGGAGTTCCGCAAGTCTCGGCATAGTGTCTTAAATTCACATCTGTTACTCGACTTCGACGAGGCTATCCAGGGCATTCGAGGACGAGGACGATTACTGACACCCGACCCACCACGATTGCGGTGGGCTCGCGTCGCTTGACAGTATCGGGCACGGGTGAGAGAGTTGTCGTGGGCATGAAACGAACATTGTCATATGTTGTTCCCGTGACCGCACTGTTCTTGTGCTGTGCTGCTCCGGCGTTCGCAGCAAGGCCCCAGTTCAGGATCAGCTCATCCTCGATAACCCTCAAGGAGGAAGGGCTGAAAGTCAGGCTGATTGGTGGCGGCGAGCCGCGGCCGCTCTCATCCCCGAACGTCCATACCATGCGCAGTCGCGAAGGCACGTTCGACGCCTATGATGCCAGGGAGCTCTGGTACAGAGGCGAGCATCTCGGGAGATGGATGGACTCAAGCAGTAACGCCCAGGTGCTTGCCATGATTACTACACCATTTCCGACCACCATGCTCAACCAGTTGGTAACCAGGGATGACTTTTCGTCGGCGGTGCAGAGCATCGACAATGTCTATGAGTGGGACGTTGATCGACTTTCGGGATGGATTGAAACGTTTGCAGGCATTTCCGGGATCACGGGCACGAAGGCTCTTCGTTGCCCGATGGGTGTGGAAAAGCTGATAGCATTCGAGTACGAGGGCAGTGGACTTGCCTATGCATTGCTTTTCAAGCAGAGCACCAGCTTTCCCGTACCTCGAAAGTGGTATTTTATACACTTTGAGCTTAATCCACAAGTTGACCGCAACAGTGCAGCCGAGCGCGTTGAGAAGCAGTTCATGCCGTATGTAGATCGGGTGAGTTGGACCTCGACGCAGACCGGGCACTCCAAACGGATGCAGGCGGGAAAGCAGATCAGGGAGAGCGACCGGACGGCCGAATTCAAAGCGAGTCGAGCGGCGGTGATAGAATCGCTGCGAAACATGAAGGACTGGTGGTATGTAGAGACAAAGAACTATCTGATAGTGTCCGACCTGAAGTCGCAGAATCGTGAGTTGATTCGGAGAATGCAGACGGATGTTGAATATCTCAGGGCTGCCTTTGAGCAGTTTATGCCACCGCTGGAACCGATTGAGCAGGTGAGTGTTATACGGGTCTTCGAGAAT
Organism: Lentisphaerales bacterium; assembly: GCA_004525935.1. Taxonomy (GTDB): domain Bacteria; phylum Verrucomicrobiota; class Kiritimatiellia; order SPBP01; family SPBP01; genus SPBP01. The sequence continues at coordinate 10,172 of SPBP01000034.1, forward strand.
GCCGATGAGTATTTAGAGTATGTTGGAGATCGGTTCCGCTGGACGCAGGGCCTGTGGTTCGTGCCGAAGCGGGAACTTGTTGCGCGTGCGCCCGCTGTCGAGAGCTCGCAGAAGATTGCAATGCAGGCAATGCTTGGCCTCATGTATCACGAGGCATTTCACCAGTACCTCTTCTATGCCCTGGATCACAGATCCGCGTCCGTCTGGTTCAACGAGGGCCACGCGACATTCTTTGGGTCGGCCGAGGTCTCGAGGAACCGACTTGTCGTTGGGGAGGACCGCCAGAGGGCAGCGAAAGTGACCGAAATGGCAAGAAAGCGTGAAATCGACATTGAAGGAATGCTGCACAAGTCATACGTGGATTTCTACAGGGCCGGTGATGATGATGAGGGGGGCGAGGAGCGTAGCAAGAACTACGCGCTTGCCTGGGGTATGGTTTACTATCTGCGCAAGGGAATCGCTGTCCGGACCAGGAGTGAGTATGCCTCCATTCTCGATGCCTATGGTGAAGCTCTGCGCGAAACCCGGGATCCGGATGTGGCATCAGCCAAAGCTTTTGAGGGCATCGACATGCGCGTGTTTGAAAAGGACTTCATTGAATTCTGGCTGACGTCATCACTCAGGCGCGAAGCGGAGTGGGTACGGATCTTCAAAGACTACAAGAGCGGGAAATGAGTGCGGAGCTGGGAATGCGGAGTGCGGAGTGCGGAGTGTCAGGCACTCAACTCAAGTCAAAGGTGGCTCGGGCCGTCTCGGCACGAGTACCAGAAGCTGCTGGTCGGCCGTGCTGGGACAGCCCGGCCCACCTTTGCTGGTGGCGTACTTAGGGGATGTGTAGACTCGGACGGTGGTCGAGGGGTTTTGCTTGAACTGCCGAGGCCGAGGATGATCCTGGCGGCGCCCGACCTGCCGGACGTAGACTCGGTGGAGTCTGCCGGCAAACCAACACCACGCGATCCGAAGGCACACTCTTTCCTGACACCTGAAACCTGAAACCTATGCTTTGACAAGGTCCCTTGTCAGAGCATGTGTGCACCGGCCGAGGCGCTTACGCGCCGGACTTCACAGTGTTTGCCGAACCGGCCGGCATAGAGATCGGCAATCTTCCGGGATACGTCGGCGGCAGATCGTTCATGAACCAGCAGGAGAGCACTGCCGCCAAATCCTCCGCCCGAGAGCCGGGCACCGAGGACGCCATTGAGTGAAGAGGCCTGTTCGACTATGTAGTCCAGTTCGGCACATGAATTCTCAAAGTATTCCCGGGAACTTGCATGTGAGCTGAACATAAGCTGCCCAAATTCGGGCAGTTGTCCGTGCCGCAGCAGGTCCATGCCTTTCAGCACGCGCTCATTCTCACCTATTACATGCGCAGATCGACGGGCAGCGTCCGGGTCCATGGCCTTGCTGTGCTGTTCCCATTCGGCCCAGGTCACATCGCGAAGAGCACCGATTGGTCTGGGCAAGACAGAGTTGAAGAAGGTGGCGGCCTCTTCGCACTTGGCCCGCCGTTCATTGTAGGCAGAGTCAACCAGCGTGTGCTTGACCCCCGTGTTGCATACGACGAAGCAGGCATCCCGGCTGAGTGGAACTGTCTGTATGGCAAGAGTACGGAAGTCCATCATCACGAGCTCGTCTTGCTTCCCGAACAGGCTCGTAACCTGATCGAGTAAGCCGCAGCGAACGCCGGCAAAATGGTGCTCGGCTGATTGGCCGATTCTCGCGAGTTCAAGGGGCGGGATCTCTGCGTTGAACAGGTGGGCGATAGCCAGCGCACTCGATATTTCGAGCGCGGCGGAACTTGAAAGACCGGAGGCGATAGGTAGGTTACTACGGAAGCATCCGACGAGTCCACCGATCGCAGAATGGGACCGCAGACCGGCGATAACTCCCTTGATGTAGTTGGCCCACCTGTGAGTGTCGCACGGGCTGAACGATCCTGCGTCGAAAACGTCCTCTTCGCCCACGTCTGGTGCGTACAGTGCGCACCGGGAGCCGGGCGAGCGAGCTGCCAGAAAGCATGTACCCAGGTCGATGGCTGCCGAAAGAACGTATCCTTCGTTGTAGTCTGTATGGTTGCCCAGCACTTCGATACGTCCCGGTGCAAATGCTGCGACCTCGGGCTCGCCACCAAAATGAGAGCGATAGTCTGCGTACGTCTGCTGTATTAGAGAGTTGTCAGGGGTCATCGGTCACCACCCATCGCTGATCCGTATTTCTCACAATTGACCCTATGCTGTTCTCGACAAGAAGTATTCCCGTTTTGCGGAGCAAAACTTTCTGGCAGCCCGTCGGACTTGGCGACGTGCGTAGCACGTCCGACGGGCTGCCAGGTCATGATCGAATAACGGCAAGCAATTCGTCCCGTCGCCGCACCATCATCTCCGGAGTGCATGCCTCGGTGTTCAGCCTGATAAGTGGCTCGGTATTAGAAGACCGCACATTGAACCACCAGTCATCGTATTCAATCGAGATGCCGTCAAGTTCCGTCAGTCGACCGTCCGAGTATTTGTCGCGAAGGACCGATAGGATGCGGGCGCTGTCGGCGACCTCCGAGTTGATCTCGCCGCTTGCATAGTACCTGCGAATCGGCCTTACGACTTCCGAGAGAGGGAGGGATCCGTTGCTGATGATGCTCGCTATTGACAGGACTGCCATCGCTGAGCTCTCTGTGTAGTAGTTGTCCCTGAAGTAGTAGTGCCCTGAGAGTTCGCCGGCGAAGACTGCGGAATGCTCGCGCATTTCGCGTTTGATGAATGCGTGCCCGACGCGACACATGATCGGGGTGCCGCCGCTCTCCCGGATGACTTCCTTGACAGCCCAGCTGCTTCGGAGATCGTAGAGCACGACTCCCTTTGTGCGTTGCAGGATGCTTTGAGCAATGATAGCGCTCACGATATCCATTGGTACAATGTTACCGTGTTCATCAACGAATCCAGCGCGGTCTGCATCTCCGTCAAATGCCACTCCGAAATCATAGGATCCCGACGCGACCTTCTTGCTCAGCGCGTCCATGGTCTCGGTTTTGAGCGGGTTCGCCTCGTGGTTCGGAAACGAACCGTCGAGCTCCTCGTAGAGCGGGTCGATCTGAATAAGATCACGCAACGCACATGATTCCACGATGCCCATGGCGTTCGCATAGTCGGCAACAATCCTGACGGGTCTTGACAGTGAGAAGAACTTTGCCACATGTGCAGAGTACCGCTCAGAGAAATCGGTTTCCGATACAACGCCCCGAGTTTGGGCCGCGGGCGCAAACGCCACCGCGTTCACAATGCGTTCAATGTCTGCTATGCCCGTTGCCCCGCTGATGGGAATCGCCTGCTCTCGGCACAGCTTGAATCCGTTCCACTCGGCGGGATTGTGTGACGCCGTAATCATAATACTCGCGTCCGCCTCGAGCAGGCCGTTGGCATAGTAAGACATAGGGGTCGAGCACAGGCCTACATCGATGACATCCGCTCCCTGCAATGTGAGTCCCTCAGAAAGGGCGGCGAACAGCGCGTTCGAATGGGTCCTGATATCTCGGCCTACGACTACCTTCTTGCAGCCCAAGAAAGTGACGAAAGCACGGCCAATGACGTAATCCTTGCCGTGAACATCGAGGGTACATTCACCGGGACCCTGGACACCTCCATCGAGACCACCAACGACGGATTCGGCATCGTGGCGGCCGATCCGGCCGCGGGCGTTCTTGCCGGCGGGCTGGACGACAAGGGTATCGGACCCGCAGCCGAAAACGGTGCCATCGAGACCGAGGTGCTGGTGCTGGCCGCCCGGGCAGGCTCCGGGGGCATCCAAATCGCGGAAGCCTCGGACATCACGGTGGATGTGATCGAGCTGGATTCGGTCAATCGGGTGGTGAGTTCGGGAAGCCTGTCCGAGGTGGATGACTTCGGGCGCGCAAGCGGTCTGGCCACGCAGAGCGGGGGTGATGTCCTGCTCACGGTGGACAATGGCTCCATCACCGTCGAGGACGGGGCTCCGTCCGATGGATGGGGCGTGGTCGTAGGCGGCGCGGGTGACGTACTGCTTCGGGCCACCGATGGTGGCGTGACGCTCAATGCGGGCGTGCAGAGCGAAGGCGGCAAC
>SPBP01000305.1 GCA_004525935.1 Lentisphaerales bacterium
CACAGTTTAATAGCTGCACAACACGGTCAACCATGACACGCCCTCCTAGGCTCAGCCCTTATAATAGATTCTGCTGAAGAACCCCCTATCCAGCAGAATCGATCAGGGCAAGTACCCCACCAACTATCCTACTCGTCCTCGTCCTTCGTCCTCGTCCTCGATTTACCAGAGTTTTCGCGGACGAAGGACGAGGACGAGGACGAGAACGATGGCCGCGAAAGCCCGTCGGTCTGAGAGGTACGGCCTCGCTAGAGTAAAGGGGATACCCAGTATAGCTGGATTTATGGGGGGCTTAGTCCGGATGCTTCGGCTATCTCCGCCCCGACCGCGACCAGAAGCAGCTTCAGGCGGGCGTAACCGGCTCCGTAGTCCTGCGTCGCAGGCTGCCGACCAGTTCCCGGAACTCGGGCCGACAGATCAGCCAGGAACATATCGCATATGTCGTCATGCCCGCGGCAATGCCAGACAACATCGATGCAACCTGAACCACTTTCCCAGTAAGCCGGGCTCCGCCTACTGCCGTTGCAACAACCGACTCTGCGCCGAAGGCGACACCTGCCATCACAAGTGACGCGATCAGTATACGACCTAGCGAGGCGAACATGCCTCCCCACCCCTGCAGCTTTATCCTGCGCGAAAGCAGGACGGACAGTACTACGCAGTTTACCAGGCTCGAAATCACAGTGGCAAAGGCCAGGCCGGCATGCTTGTAATCGTAAGGCCACGTTGCGATGAACAAGATGTTCAGCGTGAGATTCAATCCTACCATCCAGAGCGCAACACGAACGGGAGTCCGGGTATCCTGTAACGCGTAGAAAGCCGGCACTACGATCTTGTAGAATCCGAACACCGCAAGGCCCGATGCGTAGAAGACAAGCGCCCTCGTTGTCTGCAGAACTGAGTCCTCGCCGAACATCCCCCGCATATACATTGCTTGAACAATGGGACGGGCCAGAACCATCAGCCCTACAGAAGCCGGAACCATTATGAACATGAGTATCCTGAACGACTTCTTGAACATCTTGCGGATTTCTTCCGGTTCGGCCCTTGTGGCCTGTCGCGAGTACGCGGGAAGCAGCACTGTGCCAAGTGCTGTGGCAAAGACGCCGAGCGGAAGGTAGATCAGTCGCTCCGCATAAGTCAGAGCGGCCGGTGCCCACTTGCCGATCCAGAGAGCGAGTATGCCGTCGATCACAACATTGAATTGCAGCACTCCAAGACCGAGAGCCGCGGGCAGCATAAGCCCCAGGATCTTGCGAACCCGTTTGGTGTGCCAGTCGAACGAGAATCGGAACCTGAACCCGTACCGGATGAGCGCAGGGAACTGCACGGCAAACTGTAGAACGCCCGCGAAGAGAACTCCCCATGCCACACCCCGTATCTGTTCCGCGGGCGTCTCGCCGAAGTACGGCAGAAGGAACAGAATCACGATGATCCAGATGATATTCAGCAGTATCGGTGTAATGGCGGGAAGAACAAAACGATGAAACGAGTTCATGATAGCCATGCACAATGCAACAAGGCAAATAAAGAAGACATACGGCAGCATTATCTTAAGGAGCGGCAGGACGCTCAACAGCCGCTCGCCGAGATCGAACCAGCGTAGAGACACTTCAATGGCCACAACCCCCACTGCAACAATGGCGAACAGGATGGTCGCCATCATTGTGGCTATCCTGCCGGCAAGCATCCATGCGGCGTCTTTGCCCGCATGTTCAAGGGTCTCTGTGAAGACCGGAACAAATGCCGACGAAAGCGCACCCTCGCCGAACAGGCGCCTGAACAGGTTGGGTATCTTGAAGGCAATATCAAACGCGGACTTTGCAAGGGTCGTCCCGAAGAAGTGGGCCATGAGTATTTCACGGACGAACCCGAATATCCGCGTCATGCCGGTACAAAGGCTGACCACTGCAGCTGAGCGTATGATGTTCTTTCCCGGCATGTTCCTAGCCGTCTCCAGTGACACGCGGATGACTACTGCTTGTGTAACAGGTCGTGCACGGCCTCAAATACTTTCTCAGGTACTATCGAATTCATAGCGCGCGCAGCCCTTTCCGAATCCCTCGGAAGTTCTCTACCCCGTTCGACGGCCTCGCCTGTTATCACCCGGTGTCCTTCCCCAATCGGCCCGGTTATTTCAGGATCGGTGATACCGAATAGAGCGACCACCTTTGCGCCCATTGCCGCCGCAAGGTGCATGCCGCCGCTGTCGTTAGCGACAACCACGCTGCACATTGACAGCATTCCCGCAAATTCCTGGATTGTCGTCGTGCCCGAGAAATCCGCGGCCGTCGGGCCGATGCCGGCCGCCGTCTCGGCACATACGGGTTTGTCGCGCCCACCGCCAAGCACTATGATCGCGCATGAGTCCCGCGCCAGCAGTCTCTGCCCCACTTCTGAAAAGCGATCGGCCGGCCATCTCTTCGACGGTCCATAGGCAGCACCGGGCACTATGCCAACGATCGGCGCACCGGCCCGATCTTTGAGGCTCACGGCAAGCCGTTCTCTGCAGCCGGCCGCGATGTCATCGGGAACAACAAAGCGAGGAGGCTCAAGACGTTCCACGGCGTTCATTCCCGCCATATCGAGGTACTCGAATGCCTGGTGACGACGGCGGGTTCGTTCGTCGATTCGCACTACGCTGGTCAACATCCAGTCCCGGTGATGCCCGCTCAACCCGATACGTTCCGGAATGCCGGCAAGGAACGGAATCAGTGCCGAACGAAATGAATGCGGAAAGACAAGGGAGCTGTCGAACTTCCGAGAGCGAAGCTTTGAAGCTGTCATCAATGCGCCCGGCAGCGTTTCCCGCAACTCTATGACCGACTCCACATCGGGATGCATCTGCCAGAGCGGTATCAGCCCGGACTTCACGAGCACCGTCACGGCAAGATCCGGCCGGCTTCTCTTCAAGGCCTGGATCGATGTCGCCGACATTACACTGTCGCCCAACCAGTTAACCCCGGAAATAAGCAGAGACCGACAGCTATCAACCGGCCGATGCTCTGTGAAAGCAGATTCGAGAGATGCAGTCATTAAAGTCCTCTGTCCCACTCAGTAACTCTATGTCGACTCGAAGAAAGTAGATCGGAACATCCCGGCGTTCCACACGCGGGAAGCGAACGGCGTCCTTTTCGGTCGTGATTATTGCACCGGCTCCAACAGCCAGGCTCTCATTGATTATGTCGATCAGTTCCTGCTGGGAGTACCGGTGATGATCGGCAAAACGGTCACGGCGTACAACTTTCGCACCGCGATCCTCGAGTTCTCTCTCGAACCCGTCGGGTGCTGCGATACCGGACAGCGCCGTAACGGAGAGTCCCTTCAGGAAGTCGAGATCTTTTCGCTCCGACGTAAAGACGTTCTCGAGGCATTTCGCCCTGTGAGTACACTCGATCATTTCAGCCGTCGGATTGAGTTGTCGCAATTCAGCCCTCAACTCGGCGTTCGATGTCCCATCGCACTTCGTAATGAAGATGAAGCTCGCCCTTCGGATATTCTTCACCGGCTCGCGCAGGATGCCACGCGG
>SPBP01000019.1 GCA_004525935.1 Lentisphaerales bacterium
CGCGAAGCCGACGGCCGGAAACGGAAGGCATTTGCCGCTCTACTAGCGACCGCGATTGCAGAGGGCCCGAAACCGGCCTATGACCAGAAGCTCACACTGCTCGACACCTTGGACTCCCTGACAGAGCAGGACGTTGTACTCCTCTCGCCCTTCAATGCCGGCCAGCCCGTTCGCGTTGATAGTTTCGTGAGTACATCAGGCATGCAGAGGGCAAGCTCGCCTATGTCCGTTATTCCTTCGCAATCAGGTAGCACAACCGCACTGCCTCCGTCATCACCACCGCCCTCGCACCCCACAATGAGCATCGCCAACACAAACGATCCTGCCACGGATATCATTGTCTTCATTCGATGCCCTCTGTGCAAACCCGACCATCTCGCCTTTACTCCACCGCCTCGCTCCGACGGTGTCCGCTCGAAGCTACTGCAGTTCCGGGAAAGCGCTCTTTAAGTCTGCCGTCGCGGCCACAACTGCGTTCTTGATAGGCTGCTCCTGGTTCTTGCGGTCTCGTAGTTCCGCCAGCAGTTCAGTGCGTCTGGCCCCGCGCATCCTGTCCATCTCTGCGACCATCCTCGAACTCTCGCTGACAAATGCATCATACCTTTCGCGCGCATCCATGTATCCCGACAGTGCTCGAGTCTGACCGTCCGTAAGATCGGGCCGCGCCTCCAGTGGTTCGGTATCGATTCGAGCAGGGACCTTATTGCCGCCTGCCGCATCAGCCCCAACTGCCGCCACAAGCAATGCGTTCGGACGTTCGGTAGTGATCGACTTGACGTTGTTTGCGAAGATCGTCGTCTCGCCATTGCTGTCTTCAACAGTGAACTTCATGCTTGAGTAGCCCTTGAGCACGTACCCATCAGGCTCCTTCTTCATCGAACGCAATAATTGTACTTTGCAGGGCGGGTTAAGCGTCAGCTTCTTCACAGCTCCTTTTGCGGCCTTGATCATGTCGTTGCTGCTGTCAAAGAACATGAAGCTGTTCTTCTCATATCCCTCGAACGTTCCCCTGTGCGTCTTGTTCCTGACAACCATCTCGTCTGACGCATGACTCGCACACGCCACCATGACTCCGACTATTGAACATAGATGCGTGTTTCGGATCATTCTGAACCCCCTTTAAGATCGATGCACCAAAGATATATACGACTCGCAATCCGGAAACATTAGTCCCTACATTCAATCACGACTTCACGCGTCCCTCGACAGAGAAATCCTGCTGGTCGCAATAAACATGGCTACGGCAATGAATGCGGCTCCCACAAATACCCACTGGTGCCCCCACGCGACCCAGACCAGCCCTCCAAGCGCAGGAACGCTCATGGACACGACGTGATTGATCGATATGCCCAGCGACAGTGTCGGCGCTATATCGCTGGAAACGGACGCAACCTTCGAAACGTATGTGCTGCGAGCCATTCCGACTCCGAACAGCAGGTGATCTCCAACGTAGCAGGCATAGAGCACCCATAGGGCTATGTCCCTGTTACCAAACATGTGCGAGAGGCCATACCCCGCACACACAAGGAAGACAAGCACCGAGTCTATCATCAGCACAACCCGCTCCCCGTATCTGTCAATTGCACGGCCCATGGCGGGCTGAAGAACGATTCCCAGGACTGACGACGCCATCCATAGCTGCGCAAAGACATACGGTTGCTGGTCGAATATCTTGATAAGCACCCAGGGCCCGAATGTTATGAAGATCTGTTTCCGGGCGCCAAACAGGATCTCCAGCACGTAGTACAACTTGAACTCATTCCGCCACACAAAACGAGGCCGTTTCAGGTGGGCGCCCGGTAACCGCATCATCAGAAACACAGCACCTGCCACGATTGCCGCTATGCCGCCAGTCATGAAGATAGCCGAGTAATCGAGGCTCAGGCGCTGCATACCGACCCACACAAACACGCAACCCACAAACGCGCCCCCGATACCCGCACAAGCAACTTGACCGAGCCGGCGTCCTCGCCTTTTCGTATCTGCCAGGGCCATGCCTACCGATTCACGGATCGGCATCATCAGGTGCGTGCCCGCACTCCAAATCATCATGGCAACAATCATGAGCGGCCAGGTCTCGCCACTCCTGGCCAGCATGATCATACCCGCCCCTACTGCGAATGCAGCCACGGCCGCAAGCATTGTCTCCGGCACAAAGAACAGCAACCCGGCCATCACGGCCGTCAGGAACCCAGGCAACTCACGCGGGAATTCGAGGCGACCCCGAACATCGGCTCCAATCCCGTGCCGATCACTGAGAAAGTTGTTAAAGGTCGTCTCGAAGACCCCCGACGCCACGCCAAGAAGCAGGACCCCAACAACGAATAGACGCAGCTGCGGATTCATGTTGCGCAGTCTTCGCGGGATGGAAACCAGCCGGTCTCGCCATGAACCTGTCGATCTGGATGTCATGCTGAACATTAGCCTTATCCTTGCATTAACTCAACGATTTGATAAGCGCGCGGATTCGCATCACCATCTCACTTCACGATATACCGTGATCCCCATTTTCCGCTTGCGATAGCAACCGCATCGTGCAAGGATTCGATAGTGCAAAACACCTCAAGAACTGGCCGATCTTTAATGTTGTGCATAGTCTCGACTGCGGCGCTCGCCATGGTTGCGATAGTGCTCATCGCAGGAGGCGGCTGTGAGAATATTGAGGATCTTACGGGAGAGTACTTCTATATACTCCCTGAGAATCCTGTGCTCCTTGCCGGGACCGCCAGTATAGAACTGCAGGCAGTAGGCGGAGCTCCTCCCTACCGCTGGTCCGCCAGTGATACGAATATCGGACGCATTGTCGGAGATGGACAAGAGGTCATCTATATCAGCGATTCGGAGTCCGGCGTCAACGTCATAACCGTCGAGGATACTCGATACTGGACCGCTACGACTATAGTTACGCATCCTGGACAGGATCTGACGATGCATCTCGTCTTCGGCAGTTACATCCTCGGAACAGACGGCGCCCTGGTAATTCTTGGTACAGAAGGCGGCACTCCACCTTACACGTGGACGGTCGGGGATGACACTCTCGGTGAAATCGTGGGGCGACCCACTACCACTACTGCGGTCTACATGCGCAACTCCGCAGGCAACAATCTGATCACCGTAACGGATGGAGCCGACTCAATAGTGGACGCCGTGATCTATCAGCCTTGACCGGCCGCAATGTCCGGGAGTCCCAATCGCTCCCTGATCTCGTGAATCCTGTCACTCGTGAAAAGGATGCCTTCCATGCCCACCGCGCATGCACCTTCGACGCATTCCTCGGTATCGTCCAGGAACACACATTCCGAGGGCTCGGCTCCAGTTTCCTCGCATACCCGCCGGTAGACTCGAGGATCCGGCTTCATCAGCCCCAGCTCGAATGAGTAGAAGGCCCTGTCCACCATTCCGGGCAACCATGGAAACTTGCTCCTGATAGCCTCGAGGTTGTGCCCGGCGAGATTGCTCAAGATATACGTCGGCATGCCCATGGCGCGCAAATCCCGCAGCAGCTCAACGCCTTCGTTGTTCACCGTAAACGTTTCCATCCAGACATTCACCAGGTCCTGACGCGTCCAGTGCGGCTCTATGGGATTGATCACCAGCCTGAGGAACTCCTCGTCGCTCATGGCACCCGTTTCAACACCCATATGCAGCTTGCCGGTCCTTATCCCGCGTACCTGTTCGAGCTTCTCGGCCGATCCGCCGGCAACCCTCTCGCTGATGAATCCTATGTCAAAATTCAGCAACACCCCACCGATATCGAAAATATACGATTTCATCGTCAAACAGGATAGCATTCCTGCAAATGGTGTCGACACTCGTCCACATCGACTGTAAAATTTATTGGATGAAGTTGCGCTGTCCATATTGTGGACTGATTTTCGATAAGCCACGCGGTTGTATGTGCCCCGGCTGTGGCAAGGCAATGAACATCCCATCTCATGCCAGGAAGCGTAGCAAGAAACGACCCCATTCAGATTCTGTCCGTTTCGAGCAGGCAATCGCTACCGGATCCAGCATCGTATCCGGACGACTCCGCTCTATCCTGGCGTCACTCATTGTCCTCTTCCTTGCCGGGGCAGGGCTTCTTTACAGGTCACGCGACACAGCCGATAAACTTGGCGACCTGTCGAACAGGGAACGAGACCGCGTTACCATGCGAAGCCTGGTAACATTGTACGTAGCCCTGACCAACTTCAACTCGGATTGCGGGCGGTACCCTTCAACAGAGGAGGGACTATCCTCGCTGATTTCCAACCCCGGACTCCCAGAATGGGATGGCCCCTATATCGAGGTGCTCCGATACGACCCGTGGCAGAATCCCTATTCCTACTCCAACACAGCGGGCGTCATCCGCATGCAATCGCTTGGCCCCGACGGCCTTGCGGGCACGGAAGACGACATATTGTCTCCTCATTTCCGCGAAATGCCGGGGGACCGCATCAAGAAGGCTCTCGACGACTGGCGCGCGGCGATTGAAGGCAGGCCGGAAGCTACTGAAACTGAAGGATCTGATTAGCTGCCATAATCGGCATAAGAATCGCTACCGCCACAAGAAACACGAACCCGCCCAGGATCAGAATGATCACCGGCTCAATAAGGCCCAGCGAACGAGTAATGAATCGTTCCCATTGCTTATCATAGCGTTCACTCACTTTCGCCAGCAACGACTCCAACTCCCCGCTCGCCTCTCCGGCCTGTATCCAGCCGGGCAAGGACGACGCCAGGGGCGGTACTGACCTGACTGCGTCCGCAAGACTCGAACCGTTCCTGACAGATTCAACACAAGTCTTCATCAAGCCCTCGATCCACGAGCTGCCTACGGCGTGACCCGAAAGCTCGACGCCTTCGAGCAACGGGACTCCGCCACGCAAGAGAACCGACAACGAACGAGAAAACCTTAGATTGGCCATGATGGCTCGACCGCGACCGATCAGAGGCAGGCCAAAGTAGAACCTGTCAAGAGCCCGCCTGAAGGAAACATCGGTTCGGATCCGGTACCTGGCATACAGCAACCCCCCGACGATGAGAGCCGCCACCGGCAATATTCCCGCGACAAACATCCTTCCAAATCCCAACAGAAACCTGGTCACAGCAGGGATCGGGATGTTCATCTCAACCAGGTACTTGTTAGTGCTCGGAAGCACAAACGTGAAAACCGCCGTGGCGACGACGACCGCTACGAAGATCACAATCGCCGGGTAGATCAGTGCAGTCTTTACTCTATCGGCTATGTACTGCTGCTCCTCTACATAGCCGGCGAGCATCTCAACCATTTCGCCGAGTGCTCCCGACCTTTCGCCTACTGAAATCAGGGCCGTTTCGAAGGGCGTCACGGAGCCGCTCGCCTGGGCCAGGGCCTCTGCAAACGGTACGCCTTCCCTCACATCGTCTCGGACCCCCGCAAGAAGTGTCCGAAAAACCCCGCTTTCCGGGGATTCAATAATGATTTCCAGCGTGCGCGTGATCGGAACGCCGGCACGCAGCAGTGATCCCAGTTCCCGATAGAACGTGCCGCGCAGCTCTGTGCTGAACACCTGCTTTCTATTGGGCGCTGCCGGAATGTCGCTACTTGTCCCGGTAGCAGTAACCTTCTTCGCCAGGATCCCTGTCTTAGAAAGTTTCTCCCTTGCACCTTTCGTGTCCAGTGCTTCTACCAACCCCTTGCAAGGCCGGCCATCAAGGTCGAATCCTTTATACTCGAACGTCTTCACATTCCCAATGGGCCCTCACTAAGTCTCCGACGAGCCAAGCACACGTATCAGCTCAGCCATGGTCGTGACCCCGTTTCGCACCTTATCAAGCCCGTCCGACAACAGCGTGCCGGCGCCCTGCTTCCCGGCAATTCTACGCACGTCCCTGATGCTGCACGCCCCTTCCCGAACATATTCCTGCAGCTCGCCATCCGCCACAAGGAGTTCATATACACCGACCCGGCCCTTGTATCCTCCGAGACATTGCGCGCACCCCGTTGCGGTCCATACCCCACAGTCTTTAAGCGAATCGGCTGCATTACCGAGTCTCTCGAGCTCTTTCTTATCCGGCTCGCCCCGCTTCCGGCACGCTGGACACAGACGACGGAGCAGCCTCTGGGCAAGTGCGCCTCTCAACGACGCGGCAAGCAGGTATGGCTCCACACCCATGTCGGTCATCCGCACAATCGCACTCGCGGCATCGTTAGTGTGCAACGTGGTAAACACCAGGTGCCCCGTCAACGAAGATCTTGCCGCAGTCTCCGCCGTCTCCTCGTCCCGGGTCTCACCAACTAGTATGACGTCGGGATCCTGTCTCAGTATGTGTCTCAGGCCATCTGCGAATGTCAGGCCTATCTTCGGTTTCACCTGAATCTGCCCTATGCCCGTTAGCTGATACTCAATCGGGTCCTCTATGGTCATGATGTTCAGGCCGTTCGAATCCAACTCCCCGAGTGCAGCGTACAGCGTCGTTGTCTTGCCGCTCCCCGTGGGACCGGTCACCAGGATCAGCCCATTCGTCTGTTTCAACAGTCGCCGGAATTCTTCCAGTACACCTGCAGGCATTCCAAGCTCCTGCAGAGGAAGAAGGGCCGAACTTCTATCGAGCAGTCTGAGCACTACGCGTTCGCCTTCCGCCACCGGGACCGTCGATACGCGAATGTCTATTTCGCGTTCTCCTACTCTCACCTTCGCCATCCCATCCTGCGGCAGGCGCTTCTCTGCAATGTCCATGTGCGCCATGACCTTCAGTCTCGAGACAAGCGATTGCTCAATATGCTTCGGTGGCAACGCCTGTTCATATAATGTCCCGTCAATCCGGTAACGTATCCTCAACCTCGATTCAAATGGCTCGACATGAACATCTGACGCACGTGCCTTCAGTGCCTCAAGCAGAATCACGTTCACAAGCTGACTGGTTGGTGCGTTTTCGGCAATCTGGAGAAGATCGTCACTACGCTGCCGGATTCCTGTGGTCTGCATATCCGGCGCATCAAGATCGCGCAGAAACTCCTCCGCCGACTCCTGCCTGCTGTAGTAACACTTCTCAATGCCCGACATAATCGCGTCGCGTGACGCTACGACAGGACGCAGTTCCTCGCCTAACAGCAGCGCAAGGTTCTCCTGGTCATTCACCCTGGAGGGATCACAGGTAAGCACACACAACGCACCGTCTATTCGAACCGGCAACAGGCAATGATCCCTTGCCCATTCCACCGGGAGATGTGCGACAAGTGAACTGTCCAGCATCTCCGGAGTCACTTCGGCTACGTGATCAAGGCCGAACTCAGACGCGAGCCGGGCTATATCCACCGCCCCGGCACCCGTCTCTTCCGTCGCATCCCTGGTCTTTAGAGGCTCCACAACTCACACTCCAACAACATCGATTCATCGTCCAGAAAGAGCCCCCTTGAGCAGGAACTCATAGACACGCCACGATCGGGCGCCGAGAGTTACTTGTCCGTCCCGTCATCCCCGATGCGGCTCAATGAGGCCGAATTTGTCCCGACGATCCTTGTCTTCTCCCGCCAGGCTTCTGTCACTCTCTCGGCTTCCGCGTAATCCGTTACAATATGCGGTGTAACAAATATGATCAGGTTCGTCTTCTCCTTGGCAGTAATCGTGTGACGGAACAGCCATCCAATGAGAGGAAGGGATCCAAGCACCGGAATCTTCCGTATGTTCTCCGTCTGGTCTTCCCGCATTAATCCACTGAGCACCACGGTTTGACCGTCCGGAACCGTCACGGTTGTCGACACTTCCCTCTTTGCAATCGTCGGCGCCAGTGCGTCCCCCGTCGGGCCCGAGTCGATTATAGCCTCAATACTGGGATTCAGTTCCATGCGAACTTCACCGCGCGGATTAATGTGAGGAGTAAGCTTCAGCTTGATACCCACATCTACCCTGTCGATGTTCTGAATAATATCCCGCGCCGTTCCGGCGCCGGCGGAAATCGTGGATTTCAGGAGCGGAACGTTATGAACAACACTGACCGATGCCTCCTTGTTGTTCTGTGCGAGCAACGGTATCTGCGACAGGACATCAAACCGTCCGTCTTTCTTCAGCGCATCGATATTGATCATTCCCGGATATCCGGAAACTATGTTCCCGTCGCTATCCTCGCTGACGCCGTGAGCCAGACCGATCGACAATCCCCGGGGAAACAGTCCTGTCTGGATAGCGTTCATCAACCTGCTCGGATCGTCTCTTACAGAGAACGTTCCCTGCGCCACAGTGCTGCCGACCTCCTTCGGAAATTCCAGCACGGCAAAATCTACGCCGATCTCCATGTCGTCTCTCACCATGACTTCAGCAATCAGCACTTCGATCAGAACCTGTTCAGGCGCCTGGTCCAGGTCCTTGATGAGTTCCTCTATCAGCTGAAAATCGCGGGGTGTAGCATCGACAAGCAATGCATTGTTGGACACGTGCGGTTCGAGCCTGATGGGCTGTTCTGTGAGAACGTTCGGATTCTTTGGATCCCTCTGTCCCTGCAAGAGAGCGTTCAGGCTTTTCGCGGCCTCCTCTGCGCTTATGTACTGAAGGAATATAGCGCTGAGCCTGCCCCTCCCCGACGGCGCCTCGACATCCATAAGTGAAATAATGCGCTTGAGTTCTTCCAACTGCGAGACGGAACCTACAAGGATCAGGCCGTTCGAATGGGGAGAGGCCACGATCGTCACGGTCTTACCGGATTCCTGCGCACTTCCACCGACCGACCGCATGAGCTGACGCGTCTGCCGCGGCACCCCCCGGCTTTCGCTGTTCGCGGACATCGCCCTCGTCAGTTCGTCCGCCAGATCCTCGGCCTTGGCAAACTTCAGCGCGACCACCTCAGTCCCACGTGAGGTGCCCGGCTTGTCCACTTCACCAATAATCCTCTCGATGCGCCTTATGTTTTCGGAAGTGTCCGTGATAATAAGGTGATTGGTAGCGTCAATTGCGCCTATCGCCCCTTCTTTGCCTCCGCGCACATGTGCCTCAAGAACGTCCTTCATCTCGCTTGCGGTCACATACTGAAGCCGGATCACTTTCGTCACCACGCCCTGCTCCGGAATCTGCTCATTCGGCAGGACAACCGGAGCCGATGGCATCTTCCTTGCGGACATGCGAATGACCTGGTACACGTCCCCACTTTCACTGACAACTGAACACCCCACCGATTCAAGGATGGAAACAAATATCGGAAATACCTCTTCGGGTGTGATTTCGGGAGAGACCACGGTGATCTTTCCTTTGACGCCCTCGTCAAGAACGAACCGCTTCCCTGTAATCTCGCCGACAAGCTTCACGAACGTCTGAACATCGACTTGATCAAAGCTGAACTTCAGCCGGCTATCCTGCGCCAGAGCAGAATTCCCCGAAGCGAGAAGAATGCAGGCGACAACAACCGTCGTCACGATTCGTTTCACCGCAGCTCCTTCCGCTTACTTGATGATTCCTCGTTCGGACGTTTCCACAAACTTGAGAAGCTCATCCCGCTCTTTACATGGAGCAAGTTCCGACCGAATGCGTCCGACAGCCTGGGTTGTTGAAAGACCCTCGCGACAAAGCAGGCGAAACGCCTCCTTCAGAACCCCTCGTGTTTCTCCCGATACATTGCGCCTGCGCAGTCCCACGCTGTTAATTCCGCGCGCAACCGCCGGGGTACCCTCTACAAGAAAGAACGGCGGCACATCCTGGGCAATTCTGGAGAACCCGCCGACAAACGACATCGTTCCGATTCTCACGAACTGGTGAACTCCAACCATGCCACCGACGCCGACGAAATCCTCGATCGTTACATGGCCGCACAGCTGTGCGCAGTTCGCCAGAATTACGCCATTACCGATCCAACACTTGTGCGCAATATGACAATAGGCCATGATGAAACAATCCGAGCCTACCCTGGTTGTCTCACCCTCTTCCGTACTTGAGTTCACGGTGACATATTCACGCAAAACCGTCCTGTCTCCGATTTCCACGTGTGTCTTCGCGCCCTTGTACTTCAAGTCCTGGCACTGCGTTCCAATACTCGCAAAGGGATATATAGTGCACTTCGATCCAACGGTGGTCCACCCTTCGATATGAACGTGCGGCATCACGCGCGCGCCGTCCATCAGCTTCACATTCGGGCCGATCACACTGTAGGCTCCCACTTCGACGCCCTCACCAAGCTCGGCTCCCTTCTCAACTATCGCCGTAGGATGTATTTTCGTCATTGCCCCCCGGTCCCCTCAGTAATCATGCACATCATTTCGGCCTCTGAAGCCAGAACGCCATCAACCAGCACGCATGCCTTGAACCTGGCCGTCTTCGTTCGCAGTTTCAGCAGCTCAACTTCGATCCTCATCTGATCGCCAGGAACAACGACTTTTCTGAATTTCGCCTTGTCGATCGCCATGAAGTACGGAATGTGACCGGCCATATCGGCTATCTGCAACAGGAGAATCCCGGCCGTCTGCGCCATCGCCTCAAGCTGAAGAACACCAGGCATGATAGGAGTCTCAGGGAAATGGCCCGAGAAATAGGGTTCATTGGCCGATACGTTCTTAATGCCGACTATCCGATGCTTATCGTCGCACTCAATGATGCGATCTACCAGAAGCATGGGATACCGGTGAGGAAGTTGCCGCAGGATTTCTTGAATGTTCAATGTTTTCATCGTGTTGTATTCCCTTCTGACCGACGACCCGCCTCTACTTATGCCGACTCAAACCTAGCACGCACCACTCGTCTTGTCACGCCGGCTTCCATCAAAAAGACCGAGCCATTCGCGCAGATGCCGTGGAGACAACATCGCGACCCGTCAATCTATATTCACAAGTCGTGTGCTCATCCACACTCTTTACCATCTTCCCCAAAAACAACTCACCTTGTTTTGGGAAGCAAAACATACTAGGAGCCTGTCGGACTTAGGTCGCCCAGCGGGTGACCAAAGTCCTACAGGCTCCTGGCCCGACTACTACTTCGACTTCTTGATCCATAAGTCATTACCAGGCCCTTCAACCTTCCTCAGAATAGCCTTCACACTCGCCAACGGCACTTCCGCGTCTGCCTTCGCGCAGATCTTCCTGTCGTCTGCGGAAAACCACATGTTGAGTCTTCCTTGCCTGACAAACACCTCGCCAAACTTCGCCTTTGGCTCCAGCTTCAGACATCTCACGTCGCCGAATGCAGACATATAGACTTTCTCATGTCCCAGGCCTGTAACAGACAGTTCATAAAGGTCTTCATCCACGATCACCTGGAACTTCTCAGTCTTTCCCACATCAATTCCCCTTGATCGCATGTAGTAAACGAACGAAAGCACATCGCGCGTTTCGGCCTCAATGTCGATGTCCTTAGACTTGCCGTCGGATTCTGAAGACCAGTGAGCCTTGCCCGCGGCATGATCGAACTCAACCACATCATCCCGCTTCTTCTTGCCTTCGCGCAGCCGCTGTGTGTACCTGATCGGCAGGAATGTCTTTGCGTCGACTATGCTTTCAACGAAATCCTCAACCGGATACAGAGCCGAGACGATGCGGCCCGTCTTTCCGCGCATGGTAATCGATATGCGGTCGGGCTTCCCCTCCTCCCTGATCCACGAAGAACCGATCCAAGCCGTACCGACAGGGACTATCCCCCAGTAGAGGCGATATGTGAGTTTCTCTCCAACCGGGAACCACATTGTGTTTGTCTCGGCATACGCAGGGACAATCATGGCGCACGTCCACGCAATCAAGGCGACCACTCCCCTCGCAATCCCCGTTGGTATCTTCACGTTCGCCCCCACAAGACTGTTTTCGCTCAGTACCGGTAACCTTCCGGCTTATATGGACCGTCCACGGAAACCCCGATATACTTCGCCTGCTTCTTCGTCAACTCCTCCAGCTTAACGCCCAGTTTCGGCAGATGCAGACGTGCCACCATTTCATCGATCTTCTTCGGAAGCATATGAACCCCTATCGGATATCCGCCCACTTTGGTGAACAACTCTATCTGCGCGAGAACCTGGTTGCAGAAGCTGTTCGACATGACAAAGCTGGGATGGCCGGTAGCGCAGCCAAGGTTTACGAGCCTGCCCCTGGCCAGCAGAATGATGCTCTTCCCGTCAGGGAAGGTTACCTTGTCGACCTGAGGCTTGATTTCATCCCATTTGAATCGTTCAAGCGCCTCTACCTCGATTTCACTGTCGAAGTGGCCGATATTGCACACTATCGCCATATCCTTCATTCGACGCATAAGCTTCAACGTAATCACATCGCAACATCCGGTTGCGGTAACAAAGATATCACCAATCCTCACTGCCTCCGCCATGGTGAGTATCTCATAGCCCTCCATTGCAGCCTGAAGGGCACAGATCGGATCTACCTCGGTAACTACAACCCGCGCGCCCTGGCCTTTCAATGACTGGCAACATCCCTTCCCAACATCACCGAAGCCGGCAATGACCGCCACTTTGCCGGCAAGCATCACGTCTGTCGCCCGCATAATCCCGTCTACAACCGAATGTCGGCATCCATACAGGTTGTCGAACTTGGACTTCGTAACAGAGTCATTAACATTGAACGCCGGAAACAGAAGCTCGTTCCGCGCAGCCATCTGGGCAAGTCGGCCAACACCAGTTGTGGTTTCTTCCGACACACCCCTGATCTTCGATACCATCCTGTGAAAGCGGGAAGGATCTTTCACTATCGATCTTCTGATCACCGCCAGAAGTATTGCTTCATCCCTGCTCCCGGGCTTCTTGTCCAGAATAGACCTGTCCTCCTCGGCACGGTAGCCCACATGCACTAACATGGTCGCGTCGCCACCATCATCCACGATCAGGTCCGGCGCCCGCCCGTCACCCCAGTCGAGGATGGTGTCGGTAAATCGCCAGTATTCGTCCAGCGACTCGCCCTTGAACGCGAAGACTGCCGTGCCACGAGCAGCCAGTGCCGCAGCAGCATGATCCTGGGTAGAGAAGATGTTGCAGCTCGCCCACCTCACCCGGGCGCCCAGAATCTGAAGGGTCTCGATCAGCACAGCCGTCTGGATCGTCATATGAAGGGATCCGCTTATCCGTGCGCCCTTCAACGGTTTGCTGGTTCCGTATTGAGCGCGCAGCTCCATCAGGCCCGGCATTTCGACTTCCGCCAACTCAATTTCCTTACGGCCCCACTTGGCCAGAGACATGTCTTTAACGAAATAATCCTTCGACTTACCTCTCACCCCTATAGTCTTTTGCGTTCTTTTCCGCATAATCCCAGTCTTCCTCCTCGCAACCCCCGTTAAGCCAACCAATCCGATTCGTGACGCACAACATCCCTACACAGCAGCACGCAGCGCGCGGACCTTGTCCGTACGTTCCCACGTAAAGACATCCAATTCAGTGGTTCGGCCAAAATGACCATATGCCGAGGTCTTTTCGTAGATCGGTCTCAGCAGCTTCAGCTGGGTGATGATCTCTGCGGGTTTCAGCCCGAACGTCTTCCTCACCGCGCGTTCGAGTCGACCTTCATCCTTCACTCCTGTGCCAAAGGTATTGACCAGCACCGAGATCGGTTCAGGATAACCTATTGCGTACGACAAATGAACTTCACACCTCGCCGCCAGCTTGGCCGCCACAATATTCTTCGCTATATAACGTGCCATATATGTCGCACTGCGATCCACCTTCGATGGATCCTTCCCGGAGAACGCGCCTCCGCCATGTCCCACCACGCCGCCATATGTGTCCACAATGATCTTCCGACCAGTGAGACCGCAGTCCCCCTGCGGCCCACCTACGACGAATCTTCCTGTTGGATTCACCAGATACCTGGTATTTTTCGACAACCACTTCGCGGGGATAACTTTACGTATTACCTTATCGATCACCGCCGCACGCACCTTCGCGTGAGAAGCATTCGGGCTGTGCTGGGTCGACACAACAACGGTCTCCACACTGACCGGTTTGCCGTCCTTGTAGACCACTGATACCTGTGATTTGCCGTCCGGCCTCAGAAACGGAATGGCGCCCGTCCGCCTGGCCCGAGCCAACTGGCGAGTGAGCCGGTGCGATAACATGATCGGCAAAGGCATCAACTCTGGAGTCTCATCGCATGCGTATCCAATCATCATGCCCTGGTCACCAGCCCCCTGCTCTTTGAAGAGGCCCTGTCCCGCGGTGACGCCTTGCGAAATATCCGGAGATTGCTTCTCAAGCGCTACGAGGACAGCACACGTATCGTGAGAGAAACCCATTTCGGGATCGTCGTAGCCGATCCGCCGTATCTTGTCCCTGACCAGATCGGCATAGTTGATCATGGCCTTGCTTGTAATCTCGCCGGCAAGAACTACCATGCCTGTCTTGACCAGAGTTTCGCAGGCCACGCGACACGACTTATCCTTTGCCATGTTTGCATCAAGCACGCAATCCGATATGCCATCGGCTACCTTGTCCGGATGACCCTCAGTGACCGACTCCGACGTCAATACATACTTTCCACCCATGTCGCCCTCTCTTTCGTTTGCTCGTCTAGTATTCAGTCCTTAATCCCCAGCGCTAATGCCTCTGCATCAATGTTCATCCCACCAGTTCCATGATCTCGGGAGCGCTCGACCCGATAAGTTTCCTGCACAGCTCGATGACCGCCGCCGCAGTTGTGCATTCCATCGCCGACCCGGCAAGTTGCTCGGCCTGAACCTTTGTGATGCTCCGTATCGAATCCTTCACCAGCGGCACGGCCGAGGGTGCAACGCTCAAAGTATTAATGCCTAAACCTACGAGCAATGGGCACATCATCGGATCGGCTGCCATTTCACCACACACACTCAACGCGATATTATTTTTCTTAGCAACGTCCACTACGTTCTTCAAGATCCGGAGAATCGCCGGGTGCGTCGGCTGGTAAAGATATGCCACCTGCTCATTAACGCGGTCAACAGCGATTGTATATTGAATCAAGTCGTTCGTGCCCAGGCTGACGAAATTCACAAGCGGTGCGATGATGTCCAACGTCAGCGCAGCAGACGGCGTTTCGATCATTGCCCCCACCTCAAGATTCTCGTCGAACGGCAATCCTCTCCCCTTTAACTCGCTCTTCGCTTCCGCCAGGCGCGTGTTTGCCTCGGCAACTTCTTCGGCGCTGCTTATCATCGGGTACATGATCTTCACATTTCCAGAAGTGCTCGCGCGCAGAATTGCCCTCAACTGCGTCTTGAAAATCGTCGGCTCTGAAAGAGAAAACCGTATGGATCTCAGGCCAAGGAAAGGGTTCGTGCCTTCCGGCATATTAAGATACGGGGCCAGCTTGTCGCCGCCGAAGTCCTGAGTCCTGATTATGACGGGCGCCGGTGCAACGCGGGTTGAGATAAACCTGTATATCGACGTCAGTTCCTCCTCGGACGGCAACTCCGTGCCGCTCATATAGGCATATTCCGTGCGCAGCAACCCGATGCCTTCCGCGCCATATTCAAACAAAGAATCAACTTCTTCCTTATGTTCGATGTTGGCGAGCAAGGTAATCCTTGCGCCGTCCTTCGTGACCGCAGGCTCATTCTTGAATACTGAAAGTGCGGATTGGATGCTCTTGCGCTCAGCGACAACGGTCCCATAGACTTTCAGCCGCTCCGCCGTTGGATTAACGAACAACACACCCTTGTTGCCATCCATAAGCACCGATTGACCCGTGACGACGCGCGAAGTTATATCGTGAAGCCCTACCACCGCCGGTATTTCCATCCCGCGAGCCATTACGGCAGAATGCGACGTCGGACTGCCAAGGTCGGTCGCAAAACCCAGCACGAGGTCCTTAGGCAGAGCGGCGGTCTCCGAAGGCGCCAGGTCCACGGCAATCACAATACTTTCTTCCTCTATATCGCCATGCCGTGAAACCTCCCGACCAGCCAGATTCCGCAAGAGTCGCCGCGCAATGTCCTTTACGTCGGCAACCCGTTCCCTCAAGTAATCGTCTTTCAGGGCAGACAGTACACTGACGTACTTATGAGACGCTTGCGACAACGCACGCTCGGCGTTCATGCTCTCTTCCGTAACAAGCTTCAATATCTCATCAACAAAAGCTCGATCATCCAGAACCATAAGGTGAGCATCAAGAATGCTGGCATCGCCGGAGCCCATTCGCTGTTCAAGACCCCGCTGCAACTCCTTGATCTGCCGCCTGGTTTCAATAACTGCATTTTCGAAACGACTGATTTCGCCCGGAACATCTTCGCGTGATAG
Organism: Lentisphaerales bacterium; assembly: GCA_004525935.1. Lineage (GTDB taxonomy): Bacteria > Verrucomicrobiota > Kiritimatiellia > SPBP01 > SPBP01 > SPBP01. Next base: position 16,138 of record SPBP01000019.1, read on the forward strand.
TTGCCGCCCGCTGACCCGATGATCGTCGTCCGACCCCATCACCACGACCCGAGCAACCGCAACGCCCGGAGACACTCCGATTCCATGCAGTTCGATCTCCGGAGCCGGCTTGACGGAAGCTTCTTTCCTGTTTCTTTCAGAACTACTCATTTTCACCGAACTTGCTTTCAATCAGTCTCGTAATTTCGTCGATCGCCTGCTCTGCGTCAGGCCCGTCGACGGAGAACAGGAGCTTTGTGCCACGTGCGGCCTCAAGACTCAATAGCCCCATCAGGCTCTTCGCGGACACCTCGGCCCCGTCTTTCTTTATAGAAATATCGCAATCGAATCTTGATGCCAGCTTGGCCAACATAGCCGCGGGTCTGGCATGAAGACCTAGAACATTTTCGATGATCAGTTCGCGACTCAATACGGATGACCCGTCGTCAGGAGTGGTCCTGTTCGTCACGTCAGTCCCTCCCTTCGGACATGCGTTTAATCAGTTTCTCGTCAAGTTCCTTTGCGGCATCGTGCCCGAGTTTCTTGAGTTTCTGATCTAATGCCGCTATTTCAACCAGCCCGGCAATATCACGGCCTGGAGCAACGGGTATCGTAACGCATGTCACACTTGATCCTAGCATTGCAACGACCGCATTTGGGTCATCTGGACCGGCATCTCTCAGTGTTTCCGCGCGCGCCAGCTTGATAACCAGATCTAATGTCTTCCTGCCCCGGACCGAAGCAACACCAAATATGCTCGGTACGTGTATGATCCCAAGTCCATGCAGTTCCATGTGATAACGAATACCGGTAGGGCACGAAGCAATGACCACTCCGCTGCTGTCCATCTTCAGATCGGTCAAGTCATCCGATACCAGGCTGTGGCCCCTCCTCAGAAGCGCCATAGCCGTTTCAGATTTGCCTATCCCGGGAGCACACATGATCAGAACGCCGACACCAAGTATATCCATCATGGTGCCCTGGATCTTCATGACAGGCGTCTGAAGATCCTCCATTATGATTGTTGCTCTATTGACAAAATCGCCCGTTATCATGCCGCTCTTCAGGACAGGCGTTCGAGATTCGTTGGCCAGTTCAGTGATGCCGCTTATTATCTTCCGGTTCCGTGTGATGACAACGCATGGAACCCGACATTCAAGCATCTTTCTGATGCGTTCTACGCGCGTCGCTTCATCCAGGGACAGCAGGTAAGCGTTCTCCGCATGCCCAAGCACCTGGACCCGCCTGTGCGCGAAGTACTGAAGGAATCCGCTCAGGGCAAGGCCCGGCCTGTTCATCGCAGGCTCTGAGATGGTGCGCCCCATTTCATCCTGACCTGAGACAATCTCCAGGCCCAGGGCATCCTGACCAGCCCCAAAGAAGTCTGATACTGAAACTGACTTACTGTTGCCTCGATATTTTCGCTGTCCTTGCATCGATTACACTCCCTAACTCGCCACCAGCACGGCAACCTGCCGC
>SPBP01000191.1 GCA_004525935.1 Lentisphaerales bacterium
AAGCTTTGTCGGCAAGTCTGTGAAGATGAACTGCTGGAGCAGTTCACGACTCGGGGATCGACAAAGCTCGCGAACAAAGCTCACGACAAAGATTAAGGATAGGGCACATGCTCCACCACCGAGGTTTTTCAACAGAATCTACTTATACTACCCGACCCTCGACGCCTCATGGCACGCCGTAGTCGGGACGACGAAGGCGGCTGCGGCTAATGAACGCTGACCCCATCATTTTCGCAGCCCGTCAGCTGACGGGCTGCCAAATCCGCAATGCGTTTGCATCCGGCCAGGTTATTTCCCTACGGTTCGGCCGGGGAACTACGCTGGCCTGACGGGACACGGGCATCCTGCAACGCGCATGCAGTGTTTCCTGACACCCGAACACTGTCCGCCTTTGGCGGAAACTCTCACACACCCACATACTCACACACGGGTAGGTCTCTTCAGGTTCTTGTCGGCGCCGTACCAGCGTAGTAGCAGTACGATGCTGATCACTGCGACAAACAGCAGCGTGGTGCAGAGGACGATCCATGTCATCCTCCGGGATGCACGCGGCTCTTCGGGTGGACTTGTCGAGGCGGCCCTGTCTATCTGTGCGGCAATAAGGGCAAGTTGTTCAGCCTGTTGCCTGAAGAATGCTATGTAGGCCTCATTCACCTCTGTTGGAGGCGAAACGGATTCGAGTGTAGCAAGCCTGGAAAGTGCGTTGCTCAGCGAGTTCTCGGCCGATTCAAGACGCTTCGGCCAGGACCGCGCCTCAGCCAGCTTGCGGGTTGCTTCAGCCTTGAGCTCCGCTATTCGCGGGGCGTTAACGTTCCACTTGTCCCGCACGATTATGTCATATACAAGGGCTTGCCCGGGCCTGATCGTGATGTCGTAGCCCCGCACAAACGTTATGCCCCGCGTCGTATCGGATCTTACCTGGAGCCCATCGGCGTCCAACACGTCGTCAGGCGCGATTTCACACGGCAGGTCCCAGCGAGGGGAGACGATGCGCATCTCTGTTTTCGATGTATTCCTTATGCTTGCGCGGATTGCTGCCTTCCCGGCCTCGTATGGGTGTGTCGCCAGGCTTGTGTCGACAAGGTATAGCGCGCTGGTTAGCTGACCGGGATCCTGGCCGGTCAGTATCACGAGGTCCTCCAGCCGTGTGATCGTCTCCCGTGCCCGACGCAGGACCGGCTCATTATCGAAATATGCTCGAATATGGCGTTCGGGACCGGCAGCAGCGATGGTGTTGGATACCTGGCGGGTGCGTGCGTCGTCCAGCATTTGACGAAACTCTGACTGGAGAGGAACGGCGCCGGCACGCTGGCCTGAGCCGCGGAGTTTGCCAACGAGAATGCCCGCCTGCCGTTCCAGATCGGAGAACACGCTCTCTGGTACTGTCCAGGCATCCCTTAAGATCACTTCGTAACGTACGGTCTTGTGTGGCCCCAGTTCGACGCTTGTTGCCACGTAGTAGGAATTGGAATTCGGGTCATAACCGGATTGCAGCCCGCCCGAGCTGACAATGTCATCCGCAGTTGCACCGCGCGGCAGGTAGCGATGTATGCTGACCGTCTGTTTCTGGTCCGCCGGGTTGAGCGCCAGGATCTTCAGTATGATGCGTTCTGCACGACATTCGAAAGGTGCCGCAGCAAGCATCAGGACCAGAGCCATGACTGCAGGCAATTCGCAGGATGTTCCCCGTATTTTTCGGAACCTGATCATAACATGTTGCTTTCCGTGAACCTCACGCATTATCATCGCATTGTCGTGCAAACGCAAATTCGTATTGGTCGTAGCGTTTCATTTTCGCACCATTCAACTTTGTTCCGGATATGGCGGTGTGGGGCTTAATTTGTCCCATCCTCCTGATAGTATCATTGATCATGGATTTTGTTCATCTGCATGTCCATTCGCATTACTCGTTCCTCGACGGGGCAAGTAGGGTCGAGGACCTGGTGGCACGCTGCGTCGAACTGGGCATGCCGGCTATGGGCCTCACTGATCATGGCAACATGTTCGGTACGTTCGAGTTCTACAAGGCGGCAGTCGACGCAGGTGTGAAACCGATCATAGGCACTGAAGCCTACATCTCCCCGACGCACCGTTCGGACAGGTCGATGGGGAGAATTGAGACCGCAGCATACCATCTTCTTCTGCTGGCTATCAACGAGACAGGATTCCGTAATCTCCTGAAGCTGTCCTCTCGCTCGTACCTGGAAGGATTCTACTACCGCCCCCGTATGGACCGTGAGCTGCTTTCGGAGTTCAAGGATGGCCTGGTCTGCTGTACGGCCTGCCTCGGTGGTGAAGTTCCATCGGCGCTGCTGAAAGGTGACGAGGACAAGGCGCTGAAGCTGGCGGGAGAATACCTCGACATTTTCGGTAAGGACCGGTTCTTCATCGAAATCCAGAACCAGGGATATCCGGAGCAGGTCAAGACCAACCCGGCGCTGGCCCGGATTGCCTCCAAGCTGGGTGTGGGACTTGTAGGCACGAACGACGTTCATTTCCTGCGCAGGGAAGACAAACGCACGCACGAGATTCTCCCCTGCATCTCGACAGGGAAGATACTTAACGACCACGAGAAAGAGCGGTACTCCCCGGAACTCTTCATGAAGAGCAGCAAAGAGATGACAGAGGCGCTTTCCGAGTGGCCGGAGTCGATCACAAATACGATCAGAATCGCCGAGATGTGTGAAACGAAGATTGATTTTTCAGGGAAGCAACTCCCGGGCTTTGACGTACCTGACGGCCGATCCTCCGGAGATTACCTGCGTGAGTTGGCGACGAAAGGACTCAATACAAAGTTCGCGGGCGGCGAGCCGCCAGCCGCGTATGCGGAACGGCTCGAGCGGGAACTGCAGGTGATCGAAGACAAGGGATACAGTTCATACTTCCTGATCGTTAATGACTGCGTGCAATTCGCGGCGCGCAACAACATTCCGGCCGCGCCGCGCGGGAGTGGCGTTGCCACGTTGATCGGATATGTACTCGGCATGGTGAACGTAGATCCGCTCAGGTACGGACTTCTCTTTGAACGCTTCACCGACCCACAGCGTGAGGAAGATCCCGACATAGATCTCGACATATGCCAGGACGGCCGCGGCCGGGTGATCCAGTATGTCCGTGAGAAGTATGGACACGTTGCCCAGATCATAACCTACGGCACACTGAAGGCGAGGGCGGCAATCCGCGACGTGGGGAGGGTCCTGGATGTGCCACTGGGTGAAGTCGATACGATAGCCAAGCTTGTGCCGGAAGGTCCAGGCGTGACGCTCAGTAGCGCGCTTGCAACCAGCCCGGATCTCAGGAAGAGATACGAAGAGGAATCGCTGGTCACGGAACTGATCGATCACAGCATGAGACTCGAAGGACTTGTGCGCCATTCCGGCGTTCACGCGGCTGGTGTGGTCATATGTGATCGGCCCCTGGAGAACTTCCTGCCGCTATGCAAGCAGTCGGACAGCGACGAGGCAATTACCCAGTGGGACGGGCCCACCTGCGAAAAAGTGGGCATGATGAAGATGGATTTCCTCGGGCTGAAGACGCTCAGCGTGATCCAGCGGGCAAGGACGCTTGCCAAGGAGCAGACAGGGATAGACCACGATCCGGAACAATTGCCGCTGGACGATCCGAAAGTCCTCGACCTGTTCCGAAAGGGAGATACGGACGGCGTGTTCCAGTTTGAATCGGAAGGCATGAAGGGTGTCCTGATGCAGATGAAGCCAAACCGCATCGAGGACCTTATTGCCGCCAATGCCATGTATCGGCCCGGGCCCATGAAGCTTATTGCGACCTACTGCAACCGTAAGAACGGTAAGGAAGAAGTTCCACCGATCCACGCACTGGTCGATGACATTCTTGCCGAAACCTACGGGATCATGGTCTACCAGGAACAGGTCATGCAGGTGTTGAACCGGCTTGGGAAGATTCCGCTGAGCCGGGCACTTACCCTTATCAAGGCAATCTCGAAAAAGAAACACAAGGTGATCGCGGCGGATAAACCGGATTTCGAGGCGGGCGCCCTCGAAAACGGCATCGAATCCGGCGAGAGCCGTCGCCTGTTCGACCTGATCCTGGAATTTGCCGGCTACGGTTTCAACAAGGCACATTCGACCCGCTATGCGATCATTGCCTACCAGACTGCATTCTTCAAAGTGTACTACCCACGCGCATTCCTCGCCGCCACGTTGACTTATGAAAGCAGTGACCGCGACAAGGTCGTTCAGTACATTGCAGAGGCCCCCAGGATTGGCGTAAAGATAGCGGCACCTGACATCAATACGTGCAGCAGTGACTTCACTGTCGACGGTGAGCAGGTCCGATTCGGGCTGGCCGCAGTCAAGGGGGTTGGCTCCAAGGCAGTTGAGGCTATAGTCGAGGCCAGGAAGGAAGTCGGCGAGTTTACGGATCTGTTCCATTTCTGTCGAAGCGTTGATCTGCATGCGGTTAACCGTTCCACCGTGGAGGCCCTGATCAAGTGCGGCGCTTTCGACTCAACGTTGTCTGCGGACAGAGCTGCGATGCTGGCGGCGCTCGACATGGCCATGAGCGCAGGACAGTCGGCGGCGGCCGATCGAAGGAGCGGGCAGATCGGATTGTTCGAGGAGGATACCAGTGCGCAGACCACGGTCGACTATCCTGACGTTGAGCCATGGGGCCGCGACCAGCTGCTTACTGCGGAGAAGGAAACACTTGGATTCTACGTTACGTCGCATCCGATGGAAAAATATGCGCGGGTCGTGGAATGTCTCAACTGGCCGCGTCGTTTCTCGCTGGCGGAGGCCGGCAAACAGGCTGACGGCACGCCCATTGGTTGCGGCTGTATGATCTCGCAGGTGCGCGGGCTTGTTACCAAACGAGGCCAGGGAAGCGGCAAGAAGATGGCCGTCCTGACCATCGAGGACTTGAGCGGAAAGTATGAGGCCGTGATGTTTCCGGAAACGTTCGAGAAACACGGGGCCATGGCAACGCTGGATACGATGGTATACATAGCCGGCTCAATCTCGCACCGCAATGAGCGTGTGAGCATAGTCGTGGATGCGATATCGTCGTTCGAAGCGGCCGTGCAGGAAGTTACGGAGCGCATCGTGGTGAGGATGGTAGGGAACGGATCCGACGATGACGTTCTGCGCAAGCTGCGCGAGCTTTTCGACCGTCATCCGGGCAACTGCCGGGTTGCCGTTCAACTCAAGCCGGAAGGGGGATCGGGGCAGACTGTTATTATTGAGTCCGGTCCGAAATGCAAGGTGAAGCCGTCGCTGGAACTGGTGCAGGAG
>SPBP01000070.1 GCA_004525935.1 Lentisphaerales bacterium
GCGTCGCGCATGGCGTCTCCGAAAATGTTGGCCGGCAGAACCAGGCCCAGCATGAAAATGAAGGCTGCCACCAGCTTCCACCATATGATCGGGCTCCGTGCCAGTTCGCGCAAAGCGTCATTGATCATTGCGCCCCACGAGATGGTATCGGCCCCGACACCTATGCCGATATATGTCAGGACCGCCTCGGCGAGGACGCGGTTAGAGAAACTCAGCACAGCAGTGATCAGAACGATATGCATCAGGTTCGGCACAATGTGATGCAGCATGATTGCGCCCCGTGATACGCCCGTTGCTTCAGCCGCCTGGACATACTCTGTCTCGCGCAGTTTCAGAGTCTCGCCACGCAGGATCCGGCACAGGCCGGTCCACGATGTGATGCCCATGATGATGCACAGCTGGGGCAGGCCACGCCCGAAGATCACCATGAAAGCCACTATCAAAAGGTAAGACGGGATGGAGGCGAGCACGGTATATACGTATTGAATTGCGTCATCGATCCAGCCCCCGAAATAGCCCGCAACCACTCCGAACAGGATGGCAAACGGCACAACCAGTATGGTGGTAAGCGCTCCAAGTATCATGCCGGTGCGCACACCCTTGAGTGAGAGGTAGAGCACATCGTTCCCGACACGGTCGGTACCGAGCACGTGTCTGCCGGGATAATCGAGCGGCGGATAATCCCGTACCACATTCCCGGCCTCATCCAGCGTGGCTTCCTTCGTGAACTGAACGTCGGCAAGGGGTGCGCTATAGGTCTTCTCGCGCTGGTCCCTGAGCTGAAAAAGAATTCGATCGAGCACCGTCAGGCTGCCATTAGTGTCCTCGTAGCCCACGCTGTCGAGCACGGCAACGGTGGTGTAAAGGCAGATCATAATGAATGAGATCGCGGCCAGCTTGCGCTGAAAGACCTGGTGGAACGCGGCCCGCCAGTGTTCGCGGCGGCCAAGCGTAACGCCGATCCAGATCGACAGGCCGACAAGCAGCAGGACGAACGCGTCCTGGAAGTACCAGCTGCCCAGGGCTTTAACCATTGCCTCTTTCATGACTTCGTTCGACTCCAGCATTCCTACTTCAATCGCACGCGCGGATCGACCAGCGTATAACTGATGTCAACGCCGATCAGCGCCACCACATAAAGAACTGCTCCAAGGAAGACCATTGACCGGACCACGGCAAAATCCTGTTTCGTAATGGCTTCGATCGTGTAGTTGCCGAGGCCCGGGATGCCGAAGAAGTTTTCGAACAGAAGGCTGCCGATGATAAGGAACGGTATACTCACCACCACATTGGTCAGGATCGGGAACATGGCATTCTTGAGTGCGTGCTTGAAGAGAACGCGGCCCTCACCAAGTCCCTTGGCCCGTGCGGTTCGGATATAGTCCTTGTTGATCTCTTCGAGAAAGATGGTTCTGTAATAGCGCACACTGCCGCCGATGCCGCCGATTACGCCGATAACCACGGGCAGCACAAGAAACTTCAGTGCATTTGCCAGCGGTGTATCGAAACCTGAAACGGGCGCCAGTCTCAGCTTGATCCCGACCAGGTACTGGCCTGCCACGATATAGAACATGATAGATATCGACATCATGATCACGCACACAACCAGGGCCCAGGTGTCGATGTATGTTCCCCTGTAGAATGCGACGATCATTGCAATGAAGATGCTGATGGCCAGCCCGATGAAGAAGACCGGCACGGTGACATAGAGGGAATATGGGATGCGCCGCCGTATCTCGGTCCCGATCCGCGATCCGTCGATATCGGATTTTCCGAAATCAAAGGCGAACAGGCGCATGCTCTTCTTCCAGAAGATCGTCTCCGTGAAACACCCGGGCATGGCTGCGTCGAGGTTGAGGATTTTGGGCAGGTGATAGCCGTGTTCTGTCTTCCAGGTTTCGATCTGCTCCCGCGACACGCGCTTATCGCCAAGATAGGTCCTGGCCATATCGTCGGGGGTATTAACGAAGAAGAAGAGGAAGAACAGGAGCAGGTTCACGCCGAGCAGTATCGGGAAGGCGTAGGCTATTCTCCTGGCGATATATGCGAACACGTTTCTTCTCCTGCGTTTCTCCGCGGCTCAGCGCCCAATCCCTACGCCCGGGTTTCCCTTCGGCATATCGCAATACCCGCGGGGATCATGCCGATAAGAAGAATCGCGAGCAACCATGCGATCGGTTGCCAGACGGGCTTATTCCACTCCCGTTGCCGGGTAGTGCGCAGTTGTGGATCGAGCCTCTTGTATTTCATGGTGTTGTAGGACATCTGGTGCGGCTTGACGTTGGTGAACCATTCGTGCTGGACCCCGAACGATACGGGGTGATACTGCCAGAATGCCGGCGCGTCGTGCTGTATGATTCGCATCATCTGGTCGATTATCGCCTGGCGTTCGTCAGAGTTCATCATACTTTCCATGCGGTTGAACAGCTCATCATACTCGGCGTTCCTGTAATTGATGGAATTCGCGCCTCCGAATTCGACGAGTCCGTTGGGGCCATAGAACAAGAAAAGAAAATTCTCGGGGTCGGGATAGTCGGCGAGCCAGCCTGAACTTGCCACCTGCCAGTTGCCCTGGTCCTTCTTCTGCCGGAACCGGCTCAGATCCGTGCCGCAATCCTCCATGCGGACGCCGATCAAATCCAGGCGTCGTCGATACCAGTCGAAAATCGACCTGAAGAAACTCTCGCCCTGCGCGGCATGGTCATAGTTGATTGTCAAAGGTTCCCCGTCCGGGCCACGACCATCGGGATAGCCGGCCTCCTTCATCAGTTGCCTGGCAACATCTATCGACTTGCGGACATGTCGGGCCCGGTCCGGATCCCATTCGTCGACAAACGGGTTAGTGCCCTGCTTGCCGTCCCGGTATCCGAAGATACCCGGGGGGATAGGGCCCTGGGCGAGAACACCGCGGCCATTGGCGAATATGTCCAGGAATTCGTTGTAATCGAGCGCTATCGAAATCGCCTGGCGCAGCTTGCACTTCTCCGGCTCATAGCCCCCGACAACTTCGTCACGCATATTGAAGCCCGTGTACCAGAACATAGTGTCGATGTCGGTAACGAGTCGGATTCCCCTGTTTCTCATCACGTCGGACAGGGCCATATCCTCGCCGGTTTTCATCTGGATAGCCTGGTCAAAGACATCGCTGGAAATACCGGACGAGTCGTAGTAGCCCTGGAGGAACTTGTTCCATGACGGAATTTCTTCTTTTTCCATCAAGAGAACCTGGCGACGAATGAAAGGGATTTGCGTTCCGGCGTCGGCCAGCAGGCCGGACTCAATGTCACCCGCCGCGCCCTCCGACGGATAATAGTCGTCGTGATAATTCGGGTTCTGTTCCAGCACGATCTTTTCGTTCGGCTTGAAGATCTTGAGATAGTAAGGCCCGGTTCCGACCGGGCATTTGTTCACTGAAAACTCCTTCTGCGCAATCACCGGAAGTGCATAGAACTCGATCGCCTCCCGTGGCATTGGTGCGAAGAAGTGCATGCACATCCAGTAGAGAATCTGGGGGTACTTGCGCTTGAGTACGATCTTGAAGGTGTGGTCATTGATGATCTCTACTCCCGGAAAATCCGCGGCCATGTAGTCCAGTAGGATCGGCCGATCTCTTTCGTCTCGTTCGGCGTCATATGCGCCGCCGGCCTCATCCTTTCGCCGTGCGCGTTCGGTGTCCAGCATTGACTGCAGTGCCGCGCGCAGTTCGCTCATGCCGAGAATGTACTGTGCCATGGTGCTGAAGACAGGCGAGGAGGTACGCGGGTCGGCGAGGCGCCGGACCTGGATCGAGTAATCTTCCGCTTTCAATTCGCGGGTGGCCTGCGTATCGAAGTCGCTGGGGAAGTTGTACTCGGCGAGATCGCGGGCCGTGCTGTGTTCGTAGACGGATTGGCCCTGGGAATCCCTGGCGAAACACGGATGGTCCTGGTACATGATACCGCGCTTGAGCCGGATGGTGTATTCGGTCCGGGTCACCATATCGGGCGGCGGATCGGGATCAGCCAGTTGCAGGCCATCCTGACCGAAGTAAGCGGGCGCCGGAACATCCTCGGCGGTAAGTGGAATCAGTTCGTACGGGCGTTTGAGGTAATGATATGTGAAGGGCGGCTCATAAATCTGGTCGATGATGCGGCCCTCATGGACGTAGTAAGCGGAAGCCGGATCCAGTTTTGTCGGTGGTGTGCCGAACGCGCCGAAGTAAGTGTTCCCGGCGGTTTCTCCGGTGCGGTAGGGACTGTTCGTGCAAGAGCAGACCACTGCCGCGATCAGGAGGCCAAGTACACAATAGTTGGTTTTGCGGTTCATTGATTGAAAGCCAGAAACTGAGTGTTACATAAGGGAGGTTCAAGGTTCAAGGTTGAAGGCTGAGGGATGAAGGCCCCTGGGGACAGTGTATCGCTGATTGCTATTGGTCATGAACTGCCGAGGCCCAGCTTCGCTGAAGGCTCTGGCTGAGCCGCGGGCTGATGTGCTTGTAAACCAGGAACGAAGAACCTTGATTCGAGGACCAGCCTTCGCCGAAGGCTACGGCCTGGCACGCGAGGACCGTTCGCTCCGCTCACTGAGGACGAGGACGAGGACGATTGATCCACACATGCCGTTTCCTGACACCTGAGCCCCGTACACTATTCACGGCAGTTCCCTGAACTCTGAACACTGAACTCAGAACACTCCCGTATACCCACACACATGCAGTGCCCCTGCAGGGCAACATGCGTACAGAAAGGTCTTTCGCGGGAAGGCGGGCAGGATATACTACTGTCAATGGATGCTATTCTGGACAAGGTGAGCGTGCCGTCCGACCTGGCCGGGCTCTCGATCGAGGAACTCGAGCAGCTTTCCGGCGAGATACGAGCGTTGATAATCGATTCCGTCAGCAAAAACGGCGGGCATCTTGCCGCGAATCTCGGCGTGGTCGAGCTGACAATCGCACTTGTTAGATCGTTCGACCTTCCGAAAGACAAGATTCTCTGGGACGTCAGCCACCAGACATATGCCTACAAGATCATGACGGGTCGGAAGGACCGGTTTCACACGCTGCGCCAGCATGGCGGAATTTCAGGTTTCCTGAAGCGAGAAGAGAGTGAATATGATGTGTTCGGGGCCGGGCATTCGGGCACTGCATTATCCGCCGCGCTCGGAATGGCGGTGGCGCGCGATCAGCGAAAGAGTGACGAGAAAGTGGTCGCCGTGCTGGGCGATGGCTCGATGGGCTGCGGGATATCGTTTGAGGCGCTGAATAACCTGGCGCATACAACGGAACGGATCATAGTTGTACTGAACGATAACGAGATGTCGATCTCGGCCAACGTAGGTTCGCTGTCCAGCTACCTCGGAAAGCTTCTTGCAAGTCCGAGGTATAACAGGTGGAAATCTTCCGTTGAAGGTGCGGCGAAACGACTTAGATTGGGATGGCTCCGGCGCGCCTATTACAAGACCGAGGAAGCGATAAAGAGTTTCTTCCTCAAGAGCATCCTGTTCGAAGAATTCGGGCTGCGCTATGTGGGACCAATAGACGGCCATAACCTGCATGCGTTGCTTGACGCACTTACTATAGCGAAGGACTATGATCGGCCGATCATCCTTCATGTATCCACGCGGAAGGGCAAAGGCTACGCTCCCGCCGAGCGTCACCCTGAGAAATGGCACGGCAGTCCGCGGTTCGATGTTGCGACGGGTGAACCGCTGGACAAGCCCACGAGCCAGACATACTCAACGGTTTTCGGAAAGACTCTCACGACACTTGCGGCAACTGACGAGAAGATAGTAGCCATCACGGCGGCGATGCAGGCTGGGACAGGCCTGAAGGTCTTCGCGGATCGGTTTCCCGATCGGTTCTTTGATGCCGGTATCTGCGAGGAGCATGCGGTGGTCTTTGCGGCGGGCCTGGCGGCGGAGGGTATGAAGCCGGTATTTGCTGTGTATTCGACATTTTCCCAGCGTGCAGTTGATTGCATGATCCATGACGTATGTCTGCAGAAGCTGCCGGTGATTCTGTGCCTGGATCGAGCCGGGATTGTCGGGGATGACGGGCCGACACATCACGGGGTGTTCGATATTGCCATGCTGCGGCCGGTTCCGAACCTGGTATTTGTTCAGCCTGTCGACGGTGTGGAGCTGGCGAATGTCCTGTTTTCGGCGCTGACCTGGAATAAGCCGGTAGCGATAAGGTATCCGCGCGGCAGCGGCGCGGCCATGAATGTCCCGGAGCAGTTCGAGCAAGTGCCGATGGGCAAGGCGGCAGTCGTGAAGCCGGTGGGCAAGAAGGATGGCGCCAGGCTCGTCCAGATCTGGGCGCTTGGTGACATGGTCTCCCTTGCGGTTGAAGCAAGTGGATTGCTCGCAGAGCAGGGGATAGTTGCCGGCGTGGTGAATGCCAGGTTCATCCGGCCGATGGACACTGAGTTGCTGGGTGAGCAGAGCAGCGAAGCCGATGCGATTGTGACGATGGAGAACGGTGTGCTTGCCGGCGGGTTCGGGTCAGGGGTTGAGGCGTATCTGGGCGAGTCCGGGTATCGTGGAAGGGTCATCAAGTTCGGGTGGCCGGATCGTTTTGTTCCGCAGGGGAAGGCGGAGGAGTTGATGGCGGAGTTCGGCCTGACTGCCGAAGCGATCACTGCCAGGGTATCGCGTGTGCTTGACGCTTCCCACTAGTCGCTCGCGAGCGCACGTAGGTGGTTGGCCTTCGTATCAGGTGGTGGTTGGCTTGCCAGCAGTTTGCATTGTGGATTTGGCCCTGCACCAGAGTCCACCTGTGGCGGACACGGTGCAGGATAAATGCGAAAGCCGACGGGGCCATAGCACGTCATCCGCCTCCGCCCCCGACTCTCTTCGAGGCCGGGGCTCCGGCGTGACATGTCCGCTGCGCCTCCTGGCACGCCGTAGTCGGGACGACGAAGGCGGCTGCGGCTGACGCACTCTGACCCCATCGTTTGCGCAGTCCGTCAGCTGACGGACAGCCAAATCCGCAATGCGTTGCACCCCGGCCAGGTTGTCTGCCTTTGGTCCGGCCGGAGAACTGCGGCGGCCTGACGGGATAAGGCCCGACACCGGACACCATATTCTACATTCGAGAACGAGAACGAGGACGAGGACGATTACGATACAGTAATATCCAGTTCTATCCCTCCCCCCTGAACGGTGTTCACCGAAGGCGGATCCCCCAGCGGCGGGCAGGCTGCCTCTGGCGGAAACACTGAGCTCTAAAAAGGCGCGGCGTTGGGTGTTCTACTTGTCCCGCTTCGCACATGCGCTTCGCGGGATCAGCTACCCACACACTCCCATACCCACCCACTGGTAGTGGCGGTTCACCCTTCACACGGCCCGATCCATGTGCTACGGTCGTGACCACCACAAAGGGCAGGTGTGTCTTCATGGCCAAGGAACGTCTTGATGTTATGGTGACAGTGCGCGGGCACGCCGAAAGCCGCGAGCAGGCACAGCGTCTTATCATGGCCGGCAAAGTGCGCGTCGATGGCCAGGTCTCCACCAAGTCGGGGCATCGCCTTGGCGAAAGCGTTTCAATAGAGATCGAGGCCCCCGTTCGTTTCGTGGGACGTGGCGGCGATAAGCTCGAAGCAGCATTCGAAACGTTTGGGCTCGAGGTGAACGGCATGACTTGCCTGGACATCGGATCATCTACCGGTGGTTTCACGGATTGTCTTCTGCAGCACGGCGCGGCCCGGGTCTATGCGGTTGACGTTGGGAAAGGACTTCTGCACTGGAAGTTGCGTAATGATGAGCGTGTTGTTGTCATGGAAGACACCAACGCCAGATATCTCTCGCCGTGTGACGTACCCGAGCCCGTACAGTTCATCGTCATTGACGTCGCCTTCATTTCCTTGACTAAGATTCTGCCGGCTGTTACAGAAATCCTCGCGGATGGCGGGCGAATGATTTCGTTGATCAAGCCGCAATTTGAAGCAGGCCGCAACCAGGTCGGCAGGGGTGGGGTTGTCAAAGACCCCGCGGTGCACAGGCGTGTAGTTGAAAAGATCAGGACCTTTGGCGTGGACGAATCGGGTCTGACCTGGGAGGGGATTGTTGAGTGCCCGGTGAAAGGGCCGGCGGGCAACGCGGAATTCCTGGCATACTGGGCTAAGTAACGAGTTTCTGCATGGACGGAGGCAGTTCCGAACGATGAAACGGATTGGCGTACTGGCAAATCTGAAGAAACCCGGACTTGCACAGGTGCTGCGGCGTGTGGGAGAAGCAGCGAACAGTGCAGGTATAGATCTGGTCGCCGCCGGCCGGACTGCGGATATGTTGAAGTCGGCCAGGAAAGTCCGGCAGGACTCCGTCATGCGCGGCGTAGACGCGCTCATGGTGCTGGGTGGCGATGGTACCATGCTCAGGGCGGCTCGAATGCTGGATGGCAGGGATATTCCACTGATCGGCGTAAAGATCGGAGGGCTGGGCTTTCTTACGAGTGTTACCGAGGAACGGTTAGGCGATGTCTTCGGACATCTTGCGGCAAAGAGGTACTCGCTCAGCAGGCGCATACTTGCCGACTGTGTCGTGAAGCGACGCGGCAAAACGATTGCCGGGTACAGGGCATTCAACGACGTTGTGATACACAACGGTGAATCGGGCAGAGTCATTACACTCGAGCTTTCGCTGGATCGCGAGCAGGTGTCACCTTATATCTGCGACGGGATCATCATCTCGACTCCGACGGGAAGCACCGGGCATTCGCTGTCGGCCGGCGGGCCTATTGTCAAACCCGGAACGGCGGCACTGGTGATCGGTTTCGTGTGTCCGCATACCTTGAGTTCACGACCATTGGTTGTGCCGGACACGACTCTCATCAGCGTGGTTGTTGCTAACAGCAGTGGTCCTTCGCGCCTGTCGGTTGACGGGCAGGTCGGGCAAGCGCTGAAAGATGGCGATAAGGTTGAAGTGAAGAAGAGCCGCAAGTCCGTGAAGCTTGTGCAGTTGCCCGACTACAGTTACGTGGCAGTGTTGCGGCAGAAGCTGCACTGGCGCGGCTCGAATGTCTGAGTCGGTTTGTCCCTGTCTCGCGAGTCTGTGTTGTTGGCCTTCGGTTATGGCCCTGCACCAGAGTCCACCTGCATTGCGGATTTGGCCGTGCGCTTCAATAGTCCTCGTCCTCGTCCTCAGTGAGCGGAGCGAACGGTCCTCGTCCTCGATCGTGCTTTCAAGAAAGCCGCCTTGAGCTGTCTCAACGCCCGCACCACCACGTCATGCCGACAGGATTTGCGTTTATCTTTATCTCTGGGCGAGCAGAGACGACCTCTTGGAGGCCGTGCTGGGGCCTGTCCTCCGTAGCCTCGGCGAAGGAGGGACAGCCCGGCCCACCTGTTTCAGCCTGCGGTCCACGTTCATTATTTGCCGGAACTGCCGAGGACCAGCCTTCGTTCCCCGACTCTCTTCGAGGTCGGGGCTACGGCCTGGCAGGCGAGGACGAGGACGATTAACTCACACACTCACATACCCACACACGTTCCGGACGAACAGGCTTCAAGGCTGAAGGGGTAGCTGGCCCCGGCCCTGAACACTGGGCTCAGAGAGCCCAAGTGAGTGCGCAGCCGGCTGAGTAGCCGGTGAGATCGACGTCGAACTGCGTGGGCCCGACATTGCCGGTAAGAGTGTCGACGACCTCAAGGCGGCCGAACAGATCGATCCGCAGTCTTTCCCATGGTTCAATCCCGGCACAGCCTGCAATGTAGCCGCCAACCTGGACCTCCGTGGCAGCCGCTTCGCTGCTGCTGGTCTTCAGCAACGACCACGAATTGTCGAACAGCCGTTCCTCGTGCGAGGCGTCAGTGCTGACGACGTTAAGCGTCAGGCCGCCACCTACCATGAACCGGCAGAAGTCTATTTTGTATGAGCAATTGGCTCCAAGGGAAAGAGTGATGAGATCGAGCTTCAGTTTTTCAATGGTCTGCAGATCGTAGGCGCCTGATGCGATCAGGTCCCCGCGAACAAGTGACCTGCCGGAAGGCTTGTTCGCAATGAGCGGGCCGGGTCCGCCGAAGCTTCCTGAATACGGCGCGCGCGGCGGCTTGACACCATTGAGGTCATACCGGTCCTCAACAAAGACGTTATATGTGTCCCAGCCCTGCACGTTCTCGAAGACGCTATTGCCGTTAATGGACTTTGTGATAAACGAAATGCTGGTTTCAAGGCCGTACCAGAGCGGCCGCCGTGTTCGCGATCTGAAGTCGCGCTCCAGCCGTATCATGAAGCCCTGGGCACCCATGCTTCCGGCGTTCCATTCGGCAGCGCCTGCGGCGCTGTCGGAGTTGAATACGGTTTCGGAACCGTATGCCCCGTGAAAGAGCAGGCTGTCACCGGACACCTGTGCCGAATTGTTGTAGCCCCAGTACCATGTCCAGCCGGTACTGCCAGTGGGGGGAGAGGTCCGTACGAAGCCGTCATCGTATTGCCGGTTCGCATACTGGCTTTCGCTGCCTGCGGATAACGTTCCGTTCTGGAAGATGCCCGATGGCACCAGGTCTTCAGCCGAGACCATTGCAGGATCCCTGGAAAATGTGA
>SPBP01000373.1 GCA_004525935.1 Lentisphaerales bacterium
GCGCTGCTCTACACTTACTCCCACACTTAAACCCTATCTTAAACGACTACACTTACTCCACCTGCTTACTCGTTTCCTCATTGATCTCGGTCACAGCCCGGATTCATCAATAGAAAATCCCCCGTTAATCCCGGAAGCGCCTTTCTTTCCAAGGAGGTCCAGGTCATGATGTCTCTACACTTCAGGACACTATTCCCTGTTCGACGCAGATACGATGGTAGAAACCATCGCGTTTGATAAGCTCCTCATGAGTTCCTTCCTGCGTAACGCGCCCGTCTTCCAGCACGATGATACGGTCACACGGCTGTGCAGTGGCAATCCGCTGAGTGATGATCAGACTTGTCCTGCTGACCAGGACCCGGTTCAACGTCTCACGTATCCGTCTTTCCGTAGCCGCATCAAGCGCGCTGGTAGTATCGTCCAGTAGAAGAATCTCCGGGTTAGTCAGCAGCGCCGTGGCAAGCGCAAGCCTCTGTTTCTGGCCACCGGAAAGCGTTATGCCGTTCTCACCAACTGCCGAGTCATAGCCGAGCGGGAGCGAATCTACAAAATCATGGATCTCTGCCTGCCGCGCAGCGTTGATTACGGCTTCGGAATCGGCATTCAATTCGCCGTAAGAGATATTCTCGAAGATCGAGCCGGAGAATATAACCGGCTCCTGCTGCACCAGGTGCACATGATCCCGCAAAGACGATGTGTCGGCCTCGGTCAGGGTCACGCCGCCTACGCGCACTTCACCCGCGTCCGGATCGTAGAACCTGAGCAGCAGGTCAAAAACAGTGCTCTTTCCGGTTCCCGACGGGCCCATGATTGCGATGCGTTGACCCGGGTGCACCGTGAAGCTGACATCCTTCAGAACCGGCTCTTTATGGCCCGGGTGAGAAAATGTCACGTGGTCGAACTCTATACTGCCTCTCATTCCCTTCAAGTCGATGCTTCCCGACTTCAAGTCAACAGGCTCATCGAGCAATTTGAACACGCGTCTGAGCACAACGAGAACCCTCTGAACCGCAGTAGCAAGATTGGTGAGCATCCGGACCGGCATGAAAAGCGCCTCTGTCGCGATGAGAAAGGCAACTATGTCGCCCAGCGTCATGACGCCCGCTCGCAGGTAGAGGCCGCCCATATAGACCGCCACGCCGGTGGCGAACGCCGTTATCAGGGCCACCAGCACTGCCAGACCTTGCTCATAGAATACGAGAAGGAGTGCCACTCGGACCGTGTCGTGTGACATTTCGGCAAACTCCCGAGTTTCAGCGACCTCTCGACCGAATGCCTTCACCACGGCTACCGCCCCTATTCGTTCGGTGCTGCGCGCATATTTCGTGGCATTCAGCCTGCGCAGCGCATCGTAACAACGGCGGACGAGTGGACGAAGCCTGGCGAAGGTGTACGCGTAAAGCGGCAGCAGAAGCATAACGATAAGCGCAAGATCGCTGCGCACATAGAAGAGTAGACCAAGCCCGATGGGCACCTTGAGCAGGCTGTCAACCAGGCGCGGCCCACGACGGGTTACCCATTGGTGGATAACGTTCACGTCGTCGAGAACCCGGCTCATTATGATCCCCACGGGCGTCCGATCAAAGAAACCGACATGAAGTGCCTGAAGCTTCCAATGGAGTTTCTGCCTGAGATTATATACAAGCTGTCTTCCGATTCCCGCCAGGATCCGCTGAATAAACCACCCACCGGAAAGCATAATTGTCCACAGGCACATGTTCATCCCGAAAAAGATCACCACCAGGCGCGTGTGATACGCAATGGCACCTGGAGGAACACCGCCACTCCCGACACACAGAGCGCGATCTGTGAGGAAGCGCCATGTCATCGGAAACGCAAAAGGAACCACGCCGGTTAACAGCGTGAGAAACGTAGCCAGCGCTATCAACCTGGCATGAGGCTGAAGATAGCTCATCCACAGCCGCCGCATGTCGGCCCAGCCATGCTTGCCCTTATCATCCTGCCCCCCGGTCAGGTCGTTAATCCTTTCCCAGGTGCGGGCGTTTCGATTCGACTTCCTCTTCACGAAATCGCCTCCATGTTCCCCATACGGAGTTCGTTGTAGAGCCTGGAGTAGAGTCCAGCCCTGGTGAGAAGCTCTTCATGCCGGCCGGTATCGACAATCTTTCCCTTGTCAATCACTACGATCATATCGGCTCTCGTGATTGTCGTAAGCCGGTGCGCAATGACCAGGCTCGTGCGGCCTTTGAGTACGTTCTTGATGGCCTTCTGTATAAGCGATTCGGAATGGCTATCCAGCGCGGCCGTCGCCTCGTCCATTATGAGGATGGCCGGATCCTTGATAATTGCCCGTGCAATGGTGAGTCTCTGCCGCTCACCAAGAGAAAGCTTTACGCCCCTGGTCCCCAGCATGGCGTCGAGTCCTTCAGGCAGTTTGTCGGCAAAATCCATGACTTCAGCTGCACGTGCCGCTGCTTCAATATCCTCTCGTGACGCGTGCGGCAGGCCATAGGCAATGTTCCAGGCTATGGTGCCTTCGAAAACAGTTGAATCCTGGGACACAATCCCGAACAACCCGCGCAGCCGACCGAGGTCCACGTCACGCACATCGACCCCGTTAACCAGCACGTCGCCTTCCTGCGGATCCCAGTAGCGCATGAGCAAAGAGACCAGCGTCGTTTTGCCACAACCTGTCGGCCCCACCACCGCGACCATCTTGTCCGCGGGTATCTTGAGCGACAGTCCACAGTAGAGCGGCACATCAGGTGCGTAGGAAAACGTCACATCGCGGAACTCGATCGCACAGGGCTTGGACAATGCCGGACCGCGCCCCTTGCGCGACGTTGCCATCGTCTCCGCTTCCAGTATTTCCGCAATCCTACACAACGAAACAATCGTCTCATTCAACTCACCTATCATGCTGGTCAGGTGTACGGCCGGCGCCATGGCCATCCATATGTAGACGTTGATTGCCAGGAGA
>SPBP01000409.1 GCA_004525935.1 Lentisphaerales bacterium
CTGTTGTACTGTGCGTCGGGTGCGCGGAGTACCCGCGCTGCAGAACTAATGGGCGATGCCGGGTTTCCGCATGTA
Organism: Lentisphaerales bacterium; assembly: GCA_004525935.1. Classification (GTDB taxonomy): domain Bacteria; phylum Verrucomicrobiota; class Kiritimatiellia; order SPBP01; family SPBP01; genus SPBP01. Next base: position 76 of record SPBP01000409.1, read on the forward strand.
TACAAAGTCACGGATGGGTATGCCGTGATTGCTTTGGCTTACGACGCACAAACAATTATCGCGTGCATGCCGCCGAGGTAGTCGGATTGGACGTCCTTTGTTGCGAGCGCCGTTTCCGTCAGGCAGGCGTCATTCGGGTGGTCTGTTGCTTGGAAGATGCGATTCCCAACCACTCAGCCGCCGCTTCATCAGTTCGGCTCGACTCAACATGCATTGAACTCTTTCTAGCAGCTTGGAGGACGAAGTCCAACAAGATGCTAGATAAATCCCGATTTGATCGGGATTTGCTGGGATTAGGAGTTAGAGAATGAAGGGAATCAAGACAAGATAAAGACGTAGTCAGCCATAAGGGATGATGCTCATAAAGGAAGTAATAGGGTTCGATCTGTTTTCGGTACGATCCGTTAAGCGCGACCGCTCTAAAAAAAGGGAAGGTGTGCGTGCCGATGCACCCCGGGTGACAGGACGCAGGTTGGGTCACGGCGTCAGGCTGTGCGCGGTCCGAAGCCGACAGGCGGAATCCCAGCGTGTAAGCGCCTCCGGCGCAACATGGTCATCCCGAACGAGGCGAAAACTGCCGCCAGCATGCAGAGAGTTCCGGGCTCGGGCACATAGTAGGACCAGTTGTCGAGGCCGTAATCCTGGGGGTCGAAGTTCAGGGGGCCGCTGACATAGACGCCGATGGCATCGATGTCGGTGAGATCGTTCAGGAACTGGGCCTCCGTACCCCCGACCCATCCGTCGGAATAGTCAAACGCGACACTGAACGATTCCCAGTTATCTACCTGGGAAACTGTAAACGCTCTTTCCCACTCCGTCCCGCTGGATCCACGCATGTAGACTGCGGAAGCTGACGGCAGAAAATCCTCGGCCAGGAAGCTGAACCCGACACCGGCCACCTCGGCGTAGCTACCCGTATAGCTGAGTCCCTGGGTGTAGACGGTATCCTCAATGGGGGGATCGCCGGGATTGTCCCGTGCGTCGAACTGGATCCTCAGGTATTCGCCTGCAGGATTCGTCAGGGTTGCCAGTGTAGTCCCTATCGGGGCCGAATTAGTCCAGCCGGCAAGACTTGGAGGACTGCTCCAGGTTTCGGAAACACCAACTGTCGGGCTGGCATTCAGGTTGGTTGCCAGTGAGATGAACACCGCAACTGTCGCGCCCCACAGGAATGGTCTAGAAGTCTGTCGGACTTTCGCCACGCGAAAATCCGACAGACTCCTCCTGAGTTTTGTAAGTGTTTGCAGAATCGACCAAGAATGATCCGTATAAGCACACATATCCATGGCTGGTCGTTGACCTTTGCTGCAGTTCTTCCTCAACACTCCCCCTGCAAATACTTACAAAACTCTATCTAGCAGCCTGTCGGACTTAGTCCGACAAGCAGCTAGATGACTTCATGAGCGAAAGAGATCAGTACTTTGCGCGAACGAAATAGAAAGATACGCGCTCGTTTGTCGGAATCAGATCCTCAAACAGAGACACGTCGTCGATTGCCTGGGTGGTAAGGATCGGTCCCGAGCCAAACCCGGCGGCGAGGTCGGTACTGCGCCAGACTTCGTATTGCCTGCCCCGGACGGATGGCCAGTCCACCTGCATTCGTTGACCGTTGTTTTTGGGGCGGATGCCGATCTTGAAGAGCGACCTCGGATCGTGCGGGTTCGTGCCCGTAATGTATTCGGCAAAATCGGTCATGCCATCGCCGTCGCTGTCCATGTGCGGACTGGCCCCGATGAGCATGAAGTCATCGATCGCATATGCCTGGGGCCCGACACTGGCGTTGCGTTGAATCCTGAGTCCCACCCATTCGACGTCGGCAATATCGCCCCGGAAACGAACCTCGGTTGGTCCCGTGTCGAGCCGCCAACCAGCGGTGAAGGTCAAGGGCACTTCGAACTGAAGCCAGTTGCCCACCGTCAGCCCGGTGATTGAGTAGTACCATCTTCGGCGAGTGGTGCCGCTACGAATGTACAGGCGGGCCTGGTCGGGAACATGAGTTACGCAAAGCAGACGGAAGGAGATGCTTATGACTCCTGATGAGAGGTAGTTACCAGAGAACCTTCCGCCGGATGCATCAACGTCGGCTTTTGCGATAAATATCTCCGGGAATGACGACCCCTGTTGATTAAACTTGAGCTCAAGTCGATCGCCTGGGTTGTTGAGCGGAGCCGATCCGCCGTTAAGTACGTCTTCTCCGATCCAACCTTCAAAGCCGCCGGAATCCCAGGTTTCGGGCTCGTGAAGGGTAGCGCCATAGCCCGACGAAGTCCCCTGAAACAGCAGAACTAGCGCTATCTCCAAGACTAAGACACACTGCACCTGTCGAAGCATCTGCAGCCCCCCACTACCCATTTGCCATTTGTCATCTTGAACTCATTCATAATGTACTGAAAAAGCGGGTCCTTGTCAACGTTTAAGCCCCCCATATAGCTGGGAAAAGGCAACCCTTCGGGAAAGATTGTGGGGCCTGGCGGACACCTGGATTTACGCCTCGGAAAGGGCCCGATTATGGGAAAAGACAGGACCACGGGACAACAGGAC
>SPBP01000289.1 GCA_004525935.1 Lentisphaerales bacterium
AAGCGGGTGGTTTAAGTGTGCCGTTTAAGAAGGCGATTAAGTGTGCGCTGCGCACGTTCCCCACACTTGCTCGTACACTTAAACCCTCTCTTAAACGGCACGCTTACTCCACCTGCTTACTCGTTTCCTCATTGATCTCGGTCACAGCCCGGATTCATCAATAGAAAATCCCCCGTTAATCCCGGAAGCGCCCAATAAATAAGGGCGAAAGATTAAGGCGAAAGATTAAGGTTGCTTATGCTCCACCCCTTAATCTTTCGCCTTAATCTTTCGCCCTAATCTTCTCCAGTTACCCATGACTTTTCGCGGCTAAACCGCGCAGCGGGCTTTCAGCTTTCCTTCCCCTCCCCATTTCAGCTTTCAGCTTTCCTCCCTCATCCCTCTCTCATCCTCCCTCACTCCCTCACCAACTGCCCACTGCTCATCTCCCTCTCACACCGCCTACCGACGCACCGTCGCACCGCTCCCAGCCCATCCCGCTTCGCTCTCCGAGCTACGCAGGACAAGCCGCCCACTGCCCACCGCTAATACAAGAACCCGAGCAGATAAAGTGGAATTGTGTTAGCAAAACCAACTTCAATGCCGTCTGCAGCAATAAAGGCGTTCGGGACGTTCTTGATTTGCTCTTTGCCTTTTCCTGCACCGCCGATTTCAAAGACATACCGGTCGGCAACCTTGAAATCCCCGTGGTCAGAAATCGTCGTTTTAAAAAGCTGAGCTAGTTGGCTCACAAAGAAAGTTTCCCGGACGTATCCGCGTTCGGCTTCCGCCAGCATGGCGCGGTTGACGGCAAAAAGCAGATTGCTGTTCGACATCAGTATCTTGGCGGGTTTACGCACGGTTTTATGACCGGTGCCTCCATGTGGAACCGCATTGATAAGACCGGCGGCATCAAGGTGGTCGATATACTGGTAGACGTACTGTTTGGATATTCCCAGCTCTCGGCTCATTTTCTCGATGTTTACCTGAACGGGACCGAGCTGGCAATCAGCCAGAGGATCTTTTTCAGCACGGGAATGTTGACCTGTTTCATATCGGCTGCGATAGCCACGTCTTCATATAGCACCTTCTCGATCACATTCAGGAGTTTCGACAGATACGTGTTATGCCCCTCTGCAAAAAACGGATAAACACCCTCTGCAAGGTAATTGTTGAAATGCTTCAGTATGGATCTGCCCTTCGTGATCCGCTCCGCGCAGTGCACATGCCCGGTGAGTACGTCATCCAGCGACAGCACTGGCAACTTGATCGATTCCTTCAGTTCAAGGTACTCGCGGAACGAAAGATCCTTGAGATGATAATAGACCAGGCGTCTGGAAAGATCTGCCTTGCCTTTTTTCAGCTTAATGGCCGAGCTGCCGGAAACCAGTACCTGTTTCTGCTTGAAGGTATCAATAATGCTTTTAAGTTCCGCTTCCCAGTTTGGGGCCTTATGGATCTCATCGATAATGATCGCCTCGCCGCCGAGCTTGAAGTATTCACTGGCGATCTTGAACAAGCCGATCCCCGCTACCGCCACATGATCGGCAGAGATATAAAGACACTTATCCACATCATTGTAGGCTTCCAAGTAATGCTGGAGTAGCAGCGTGGTTTTTCCGGTGCCCCGGCAACCTGTTATGCAGATATGTCTGATGCTCCAATCAATCTCGGCATGCACATAGCGCTTGAATGCCATAGGCACGTCTTCCACCGTTTTACGGTGGATATAGAAAAGGTCCTCAAACATCAGTGGAATCTCCGGTATCTGCCAGAATCGATAACTCTACATTACGGAAACGTCGTGATAATGTAAAGTGAACATTACGATATTAAAGTGCTAAATAGGGATGCATCCATCACTGTGAGCGGTAACTCCAATATTCTCAATGGCTCACCAGTTTCTGGATTCTCAGGAAAGAACGGCGCTGATCGACCGTAGCCGTTCACGGGGTTCAGTTCAGTCCAACCTATGAGCAAGCTCAGTAACCGTTCACGGCCAAATCAGACCCTGCGAGATTTCAATATCCAACAGCCAACACTCAAATCCAATGTCCAAGGAAGTCGAATAGATATTCCTTGGGAGGCTCTTGCAAAACCCTGTCCGGCATCGGCGGCGAGCAAGCTCGCGCCCTACAAACCGCTCTCAGGTGCGGAGCGTAGGGCCGCAGCTTGCTGCGTGCCGAAGAGTTTTGCAAGAGCCTCTGAAGAGAATCCGGGGGGGTGCTGCCCCGTGGACGGCTACTCGAATTCGTACTGCTTGTAGCTGATTCCGAATTGTGCGCGTCATCGCGCACTGCCCCATAGCGTCGACACAGGAGCTGCCCATAGGCTATCGCCGAGCGGAAGTTTCTCTTCGCCATCATAAAGTAATATCCCCATTTTAAAGAGGCTGCCTGCGGCTTTTGCCAGTTTTCGTAGCCCGGTTAAATCTTCTGATTTAACGCTGGCTGCCGCTTTGACTTCAACACCAATTATCTCCCCCGCCGAGTTCTCGATGACAATATCAACCTCAACCTTGTCGATATCGCGATAATACAGCAGCAGGTAGTCATCATCTGCGGTAATCGCGTGCTTCATTATCTCGCCATAAACAAACGATTCGAGGAGTCCGCCAAAACGGCTCCGATCATTCTGGATCTCGGGCGCAGTCAACTTTTGCAATGTCGCCAGCAATCCGGTGTCGATAAACTGCAACTTCGGTGTTTTGATAACCCGCTTCAACCGGTTTTTAGACCAGGCTTCAATACGTTTCAGAAGAAACAATTGCTCCAGAATGGCGGTGTAACGGGCGGCGGTTTTGCTGTCCAGTCCAACCTGTCCTCCGAGACGGGTATAATTGCACATTTGGCCGGACACCAGGGCCAGAGCACGCAGAAAACGTGGCAAGGTGTCGAGTCTGTCAATATTGGCGATATCGCGTACGTCCTTTTTTAACAAGGCGTCCACATAATGCCGCATCCAGGCGGATCGCCGGCGCGGTGTCGGCCGCATGATCGCCTCAGGATAGCCACCCCGCAACACGGTTTCTGCCAAGTCCGGGCCGAGCACTGCAGAGGTTACATCGAGCAAGTATCCGGCAAAAGCAGCATCAATCCAGTTGGCACGATATCCTAGAATTTCATTGTGGGAAAGGGGTAGGAGCGTGATTGTCTCCATGCGTCCAGCGAGTGAATCTGCCAGAGTTGGCAGCATCAACAGGTTAGCCGACCCTGTCAGCAAGAAGCGTCCGGGCCTCCGGTCATCATCGATGCTCTTCTTGATGGCCAACAAAAGTTCTGGGGCACGCTGTACTTCGTCAATAATCGCCCGGTCCAGATTGCGCACCATGCCGACGGGATCTTCCTTGGCAGAAAGCCTGGTCACGTCATCATCCAAGGTCAGGTACTGCATACCTTGATTTACCCAATGTTTGGCAAGCGTAGTCTTGCCTGCCTGGCGAGGGCCGGCGATCAGCACTACTGGCGTATCTGCGAGTGCTGTTGAAATGGCATTTCTAACCAACCGAGGATATAGATGGTCCTTATTCATGCTGGCAGTATCACGAGAAATATGGAATCAGTCAACGAGAACTATGGAAGCACAAGGCGATGATAAAGGAATGTATAGTCGGTATGTATGGATAGCACTATAAATGTTGGGTCTTCCGCAGAATCTGTGGGTAGATTCGTATCTGTTTCGAAGCCTGAACTGGTAATCAACCTGAGTCGTTGGAAGCGGATCGGGTAAGGGTATCCGAGTAAGAGTGGCGAGTAAGAAAGCGAGTAAGTGTCAGCAAT